>NZ_VDMO01000012.1 GCF_006335125.1 Deinococcus radiopugnans ATCC 19172 | reverse complement strand
GCCTCGCATTCGCGAGGCTGAGGATTCACCGGGTGAGCCTGGCTCATCTGGTGCAGGGGATCTACAACTGGTGCCGAGTTCAACGGGGTCTGCGGAGGCAGCTCGACGTCCCGAAGGGACGTCAGCTGTATCTCCAGCGCACACCGGCCATGACGATCGGGCTGACCGATCACGTCTGGAAGGTGCGGGACTGGCTATCACAGCCGCAGGGCGTCCCCTGTCGGGCATAGTTCCAGCCAACTACCCACCAGTGAGGAGCGGGGCAAATTTGATGTTCCATTGCCGCTTCCTTCTCGTGGCTGACCTGAACACCGCGCTCGTGGAGCAGTTCCTGAACGTCCCGCTGGCTGAGGGCGAAGCGGTGGTAGAGCCGCAGGGCGTAGCCGATGACGCTCAGGGGAAAACGGTGGCGGTAGGGCTTCCGGTCAGTCACAGCTTCCTAGCCTACCAGCGTTAAGTTGCCAGAACCGTTGTGTGTAAGAGCTGTAAAGCGGCCTTGGAAGACCCTCGATGGGCAGTAAGTCTGACAGCCTTTCCGAACGGGTCACGGTTTACTCCTGCTCCTCGGCAGCGCTGTCCGCCTCGCCCTGGGCCAGCCGCCGGACCACCGCCAGCGTGAACAGAAACAGCAGTGTGGACCCCGTCGCCAGCACATACAGGTGTAGCCCACAGGCGACGCCCACACCCGCCGTCGCCAGCAGGCCCGCCGCCGTGGTCAGCCCCTTGGCCTTCTGGCCCCGGTCCGAGAAAATCGCCCCGGCCCCCAGGAAACTAATGCCACTGACCACCGCGCCCAGCAGCCCGATCATGTCGAAGCGCACACCATTGTCGTCGGTGCCAAACGAGACAATCAGGGATTCGGCCAGCACCACGAACAGGGCCGCGCTCATGCCCACCAGCATGTGGGTCCGCAGGCCCGCGCTGCGGTGCATGCGTTCGCGTTCCCAGCCGATCATTCCGCTGAGCACAAAGGCCACCAGCGGGCCCTGCATGAGTTTGAGTTCGTTCCAGAAAGAGTCCATGCCGGGCAGTGTACGCAGCCCGGCCCGAACGGATGGTTCTGTGCAGGGCTGCTGAAGGCTTCATCCACTCTTGCTAGGGTGAGCGGCCTGATGACCTCCTGGCCGCTTCCGCCCGCGCTCTTTCGTCTTTCTGGCTTTTGTCTTTCTCACCCAGGCATGGACGTGGGCCGATGAGCGGCGGCCTCGTCGCCCTGCTCGATGACGTGGCCGCGCTGGCCAAGCTGGCCGCCGCCTCCATTGACGACATCGGCGCGGCGGCGGGCAAGGCCGGGGTCAAGGCGATTGGCGTCGTGGTGGACGACACGGCGGTCACGCCCCGCTACGTCACCGGCTTCACCCCGGACCGCGAGTTGCCGATCATCTGGCGCATCGCCAAGGGTTCGCTGAAAAACAAGATCGTGTTTATTCTGCCCGCCGCGCTGCTGCTGAGCCAGTTTCTGCCGTGGGCGCTCAATCCGCTGCTGATGGTGGGCGGGACGTACCTGTGTTTCGAGGGGGCCGAGAAGCTGTACGAGGCGATCTGGGGCCACCACAACTCAGAGGGAGAGGACGTCATCAAGCTCGCCAGCGACGCCCACGAGGAGAAGATGGTCTCGGGCGCGATTCGTACCGACTTCATCCTGTCGGCGGAAATCATGGCGATCTCGCTGGCGGAAGTGGCCACGCAGCCCCTATTTGCTCGCGCGCTGATCCTGGTGGTGGTGGCTTTCATGATCACGGCGCTGGTCTACGGCGTGGTGGGGCTGATCGTGAAGGCTGACGATCTTGGCGTGCGGCTGGTGGCCAGGGGTTCCAGGGCAGCTCAGGCAGTGGGGCGCGGCTTGGTCAAGGGCATGCCAGTGGTGATGTCGGCGCTGTCGGCAATCGGCACGGCGGCGATGCTGTGGGTGGGCGGTCACATCATCGTCGACGGCCTGGACAAGTTCGGACTGGGCTGGCCCGCACACACCTTGCACGATCTGGCCCTGGCGGCAGGCCACGCCATTCCCTTGGCAGCGGGCGTGGTGGAGTGGCTGGTGGAAACGCTGGGGTCCGCCCTCGTGGGCATCGTGCTGGGCGGGATCATCGTGGCGGCGCTGCACCTGCGACCCAAGACAGCCAGAGCACACTGAGTGCCAGTGGTTCAGACGATCAAGCTTCCACCAGATCTGAACGACGAGGACTTGACCTGATGAAGGTCCCATTTCGTTCCACTCGAATGAGAAGACAAGTTGCGCCCTGCTCGACAGGTGAAGCCCAACGTGGGCGGACGGGAGAAGGGCGCGGCTGATCAGCTCAAAAGGCAAAGACTCAGTCGGAGCCGACGTTGTTCCCAAGGAGCCTCACCATCGCCGTCTACCCACGCTGACGCGCGTGCTGAAGGGGTGTGACACCTTCCCGATCTGCGATGCGGCGGTCTGCCCCATGGGCCAGCAGCTCGCGCACGATCTCGGTGTGCGTGGGGCCGCCGTCGCCCAGGATCACGGCTTCCAGCAGGGCGATCCAGCCCAGATTGTTGACGTGGTTCACGTCGATATCGGTGATCCGCAAGATCTCGCGCACGGAGGGTAGCTCGCCCCCCTGAGCCTGGCACGATCCCAGCAGAGGCGAGAGGCTGCCCAGTACGATCAATGCAACGATCTGGACAACCTCATGCCTTGCAACTTACTTGCCCAGCACCGTGGTCACGGCGTCGGTGCCGCACGTCTCGTCGATCAACCCGCTGGGTGCGCCGCCCACACCGACGGCGCCAACCACGGCGCCGCCCACGCGGATCGGTGCGCCGCCGGCCAGCACCAGGTAGCCGGGGATGTCGGCCAGGCCGGGATTGGCTTCCAGCCCCTTGGCAATGGTACTGGTCAGGTTGCGGGCGCTGGCGCTGGTGAACGCCTTGCCCTGGCTGGCCCCCAGGGTGTGCGGCCCAGCGTTCTCGGAACGGGCCATGGCCAGGACCACGCCGCTGCGGTCCACGACGGTGGCAGCGCACATTTGTTTGTCGCAAAGTGTTCGAGACATTCACAGCATGTCGGGTGGTTGGGTTCACCTCACTGCGTTGATCAGGACCCGCTGACGTGCTGTGCCACCATACCGGCATGATCCGCTCTCAACTCCTCACGCCGGACCCTGGCAGCCTGACCACCTTCCTTAACACCCATACCCGCACCCGTGACGTTCTCCTCCAGATCGCCGGCCTGGCCGAAGTTACCTACCACGGCCGTGCCGCCAGCACGGCCGAAGTTGGTGCGTACCTCGTGATGATCAAACGCGACGGCAGTCTCCAGATCCATGCCCCCACTGGCATCAAGCCGATGAACTGGCAACCCCGTACGGACGAACTCAGCGCCCGTGTCGAACATGGTCACTGTGTGTTGCACGCGTCCCGCCGCAGTCCGGAGGAACTGGTGCGCGTGACCTTTCTTCACCCGCACCTGGCGCTCGCGCTGGAGTTGCACGAGGAGGCGTCTTTCACACTGTCCGGTTCAGAGAAGCAGATGCAGGACGCCCTGGCACGTCACCCGGAATTAATCGAACCCGGCCTGACCGTGCTGGACCGCGAGTTGCTGATTGATTCCGGTGGCATTGACCTGTACGCAAAAGATACTCAAGGCCAGTACGTCGTCGTAGAACTCAAGCGGGGCCGGGCCACCCAGGACGCCGTCAGCCAACTGGGCCGCTACGTCGCTACCGTTCAGAAGTCTGGGATAGGGACAGTCCGGGGCATTTTGGCGGCACCGTCGATCACCGCGCCTGCGCTTAAGGAGTTGCGTGCCAGGGGGCTGGAGTTCCGTGAGATCGGGGCGTGGCCAGACGCGCCGGCTCCAGTCGCCCTCCCCTCCTTATTCGATTGAAGAGCGGAACTGGTTCACGCTCTGGCCCTCGCAGCGCCGCCTCTCAACTCGCCCGTAAGCTTTCCAGCGCCTCCGGCAGAATGAACGTGGACAGCGGTCCCACCGCCCCCACCAGCTCCCCACTGCTCAGCTCAAACCGCAAGTCCTGTCCCCCTAGCTTCAGCCGGATCATGGCCTTGCCCACCCGGATCTTTCTGGCGAACTGCACCCGCGCCAGAGGTGACTCAAACACACAGATCGCTACGCCCCGTCCACGCCCCACGGGCTGCGCCAAGCGGGCCAGTGCCGCTGCCTGCTCGTAGGCCAGCAGATAGGCCTCATGCACGGCCACGACAGCCTCACGCGTCCCCGACAGCGCTTGCAAGCCGGTCAACGCCCAGACCCGCACCAGCGCGCGGTCCTCCTCCGCCAGGGTCAGCAGCCGCTCGCGCACCGTTTCCCGTCCCAGCATAACGTCGCCTCCCAGCAGGGTGTCTGCTCCTCCCGGCCGAATGATCCTGGGGGCAGGCTGCACTTTGGGTTTCCGCACTGTTGATGCCCGTGCAGCCTGGGCAGGCTGAGTGCCGGACCGGGTGACCTCCTGTGGTGGAGCGTTCGGGAGTTCACCTGGCTTCACGAACGCCTGCGTCGCCCATGCCTCCTTCCCATACGCAAAACGCAGCACCTGCTGCGCCCGCGTCACCGCCACGAATTGCACCGCCCGCTCCTCGGCCTCATCCCCCTGCGCAAGCGGCATCAGCTCCGGGTACAGGATCGTCACGCGCGGCCACTCCTTCCCCTTCGCCCGGTGCACCGACGCCAGGATGACGTCCGCATCCGCATCCTCCCGGCACAACTCTGCTAGCAAGGCCAGCGCCCCCTCTAGCGTGCCCTCTCCCGACGCCCGGGACACCACCCACGCCAGATACCGCAGGCAGCGGGCAAGGTCATACAGTTCCGTGCGTTGCTGCCGGGCCGCCCGGTCCCCCTCCGCCGCGCGCTGCTTCAATGGCTCATCCAGCGGGGCCAGGTACGCCCGCGCCAGTTCAGTCACGCTGTCATTCTCAAAGGTGCCGTGCGCCGGCAAGGCCGCCATCAAGGCCTCCCGCAACCTGACTTCCAGATCCCGGCCCACCACGCTGACACTCACCCGCTGGGTCATCAGTTCCAGCGCCAGCCGGATCAAGGGCGCGTTCGTGCGGCACAGCACCGTGTCGCCCCGTTCATACGTGGCCGTCTCCGCGCTGACATGCTCGATCATGCCGGGTGTGGCTTGTGGGGCGGGCTGAATGAACGAGCTGTACGCGCGCGCGTACCTCACCACTTCCTGCGGACAGCGGAACGAGACGGACAGCGGCAACTCCACGGCATTGACCGCGGTCTTCAGGCGGCTCAGGGCGGCGGGGTCTGCGCCGGCCCACAGGTAGATGCTCTGATCGCTGTCGCCCACGAAAATCAGCCGTCCTGCGTCCGTGGCGTCTGGCAGGCCGAGCAGGTGCTGGACGAACTGCTGACGGAGGGGCGTGAGGTCCTGGGCTTCGTCCACCAGGGCCAGGCGCAGGCTGTGCTGGCCGTAGCCGTGACGGACCGGGAGCCAGAGCATGTCCGTGTAGTCCGCGCTGCGGGCATCCTGCCAGAGGTGGTCACCGGCGTCATGCATGGCGGGGATCAGGTCCTGGAGTTCGTGGGGGAGGCCGCGCCAGTCGCTGCGGGCGGCGAGGCGTTCGGCGTCGGTCTGAGTGAGGGTGAGGAGGCCTTCCTCGCGGGCAATGTCCCAGGCGCGTGCGGCGGCGTACACGGGAGCTCGGGGACTGCGCAGGACGCGGGCCGCCACCTGTCGGCCCTTATCGCGGACCAGTTCCAGCCCTGCCGTCTGGCTGTTCAATAACCCTAGCCCATGGGCGTGGAGGGTGCGGGCACGGACCGGGCGGGGCAGGCGGGGTTGCAGGTCAGCGACGGCGTGCTTGTTGTACGCGAAATAGACGCCGGGCTGCCCGAGCTGCCAGGCAGCCTCGAGCAGGGTGGTGGTCTTGCCGGCACCGGCGGTGGCGCGCAGGAAGATGTGGGCGGGCGTCGTGATGACGCACGACAGGAAGGCGCGTTGCTCGGTCGTGAAGTGTGGGGGAATCGCGCGCCGGTTCACTCGGGCCTCCTGCGATTAGGATAGGCCAGCACACCGTGGTGATGTGGAGATCAGCGTGTGAGGGCATTCAGGACCACACCGGAAACGGGAGAAGGAAACGGTGAAGTAAGACTTGAGTGCGGCTGTTCTCCTCATCATCAGCACAGACATGAATCGCCACGCCACCTCGTTATCAGTGCGATCCACCGAATCAGATGGCTGGCGACTGATTCTGCTGCTGGCGATGCCGGTCGCGGCCGTCGCCTTCTGCCTTGGCGCCATTCTGGACCCCCTGAGTGGCCAGGGGACGGCCTTTGACCGCCCCGCGTATCCCGCGCTGACGATGGGCTTGCTGCTACTGGAACTGATCCTGTGGCGCAGCCCAAAAAGTACGGGCGTGGTGGTCACCACCCTGGTGCTGTGCTGGCCCCAAAAGGTTGGACGGTTTCGCGTCGAGACTCGACTCAGCTCAAGGGGACAACATCGGCTTTCCCGGCTCACCCAGGGGACGGGCCGACGGCCACATTTGCGGTGTTGTTTCCGCAAAGGGGGCGGCAGCCCGTCCCCTGGCCTGCTCAGCAACCTCGTCTGGGATCCGGTAGCTGAGTGACAAGTGGGGTCTGCGGACATTGTAGAACGCCCGCCAATCGTCCAGCAGTACCTGGGCGTGTTTGGCGGAGTAAAACACCTCTTGATTGAGACCTTCTGCGCGCAGACGGGCATGGAAGCTCTCGGCAAAGCCGCTGAAGCCACGGTTTTCCTGGGAGGGTGTTTCGGGTTCCAATGTCCTGTACGGCGAGCCAGATCCCGAGATCACGGCAGTAAAATCTGAGCCGTTGTCGCTGCGAAAAAAGGCTGGGGAGCCACGCTTTGAGGAGCAAACCCCCATCCCGAACTGAGCCTCCACCAAATCCTTGACAGATCACCAAGTGTGAGGCTTCGCTTGGGCTGCGCCCCCTGTCTTTATGCGACCTCACGCCTGTCATTTTTGGTTTTTTATCCTGACGGTATGCCCAGTTATGTCCTGGTCCAAGAGCTTCCCACCACAGCACAGCTCGACGCAGTGGTGGAGGCCATCATTCAGGCTGGCTTTCAGGATGTCGTTGCGACGTACGGGCCGACCCCCCATCCCGTGTCCGGCACCGGACTGACGGTGGTGCTCAACCACCCTGACCCCGAGCGGATGGTCCAGGCCAGAAAGTGCTGGGTGGACGAGCTAGCCCGGCTGGGCTTTCACGCCACCATGGCCTGAAGGCCTGGCCCTACTTGGAGCGCAGGAAACCGAAGGCGGCTCCCAGGGCGATACCCAGCCCGATGCCCACGGCGAGATCCCCCAGGGCCACGCCCAGGGCGGCCCCCACGGCGATTCCAAGGGCGATGCTGGCGGCAAGTGTCGGTCTGTTCTTCATGCCTCACCCTAACAAAGCGGTGACAGCGAACGATTCAGGCTGCGGGTGAGACGCCAGAGGATTTTTTCTCGTTGCTCAGAGTCTGCGTGCGCCGCAGGGCCAGCTCGATCATGGCCTGCGCGGACGCCTCATCCTCCGTAGCCTCAACGAACTCGCTCCAATCGGTGAGTTGGCCGTCGAACTTCAGGCTATAGCGCACCTGGACGCCGACGCGCGGCTCGAACTTCGAGGTGGCGGGAAGATTGGTGCGTTCCCGGATGATCTCGATGTCGTGACCCAGGTATGAGAACCGTCGGATCGGCGTTTTGACCATGCCGTCAGTGTAACCAGTAGTGTCTTCTCTGCCCCTTACCCGGCCACCGGTTGATCAGACAACTCGGCTCGGCTCAGAATGAGGGAGCTGACCCGCCCATGCCACACCGATTACGGCGACAGAAACTGTCTTTGCTGCCTCTCACCTTGCCGATATTGATGTAAATATCCATTCCTGCTGCTAGACTGGCGCTATGACCCAGCAAGCCATCCAGGCGGTTTCAACCCTGATCAACACGCTGCCCGAAGGCGTCTCTGCCGTGCGTTTTTACCGGGAGTATCAGGCGGCTTTGCGGACGGGCGAGATCGTGGCTGTTCCCGTTGCCGACTCCTTCACCATCGGTTGCCGAAAATGCAAGGACGATCTGGTGAGGACCGATCTTTCCTTTGACCGGTGGTATGACAAGACGGTGCGTTCACTGGCATTACACCGGGCCAGACAGGGGGTGGTGGCCCATGCCGAAGATGTGACGAGCGGCGCAGTGGACTTTGACCGGGTGGCCGCACAGTACCGTGAGCAGCTCCAGGCACGGGTGGCGGCGCGAACCGCTGTCAAGCGTCCCAAGGTCCGGCAAACGCGGTCCAAGCCCAAGCTGAACGACGCCGGATCTGAGAGAATGGCCGCGCCGCCTCAGCCCCGTCAAGGCTCTGAGCAAGGTGCAGTTGACCCAGGAGCAACCTCTACTGGCGAAGACTGATGTTGATCTAAACCATCCGCAGAATCGGTGGCTCAGGCGGCGCGCAGTGGCGTGGTGAGGCACGGGTCAACGGTTCTTTGGCAGGGCGACAGGGCATGCTGGGAACGCCTCCGCTTGGGCGCGGAAGGCGCGAACGCCAGAGCTTTGGCCCAGACCTCGTAGGCGTGAACGATGACGTTGAAGGGGGGCCACGACGGTCCCGCCACCGGCGGGAGGCCGCCCGTTGGGGTGGCTGGGCGTCTTGCTTGAGGAGCGGGCGGCCAACGGTCCTGCCAAGACCGTTTTTGAAGGTGGGTGTGGGGTGCTGGCGTGTTGAGGTGCGTAAGGCAGGATAAGGGTCCGATTCCGCCTGTTCATTTTCCGTTTGCTGGCAGGTCTTTTTCCAGAATCTGGTTGCTGTCAACAGATTCTGTGTTCGGGAGCTGCACAAGTGCCTCTTCAGCTATAGATATTTACGCTAATATCTGTAAAAAGGAGGCGCGATGAAGGAAGTGACAGAGAAAATTCAAGTGCGGGTGTCAGGAGAGGTGGCCAGCTTCCTGCGGGCCAAAGCCGCAGAGTCCGGCATGCCGCTGACCGAGTTGGGCGGGGCCTTGCTGTCCTACGCCGCCCAGGCGGAGGCGAACGAGGCGGGTGAAGCCCTAGTGCTGCCCACGGTCCGGCAAGTGGTCAGACAGGAGTTGCAACAGTTTTTAGAGCGCACCTTCGACTTCCAGGTCAGAACCTACATGGAAGCCGGCACCGCGCGCCGCATGGTGCAGGCGGCCATGCACTACGAGACGCCGATGTCCGTGGAACGCATCAAGGCCATCGAGAAAAAACAGTGGAGCCAGACCTGGGCCGCCAGCCACAAACACGTTGACGAGCTGACCACGCTGAACGAGGTGTACCGCCAGAGCGCGGGCCTGCACGCCGACAAACAACAAAGGCTCACGGGCGCTGACGAACAGGGCCTGGAATGACGCCCATGGGGTACACGGACATAGACGATGTGCTGGGCAGCCGCAAGGCGCGGGGCAGCCGGAACGTTCAGCCGCCCACGGCCGGGCGGAGCCAACGATCCAAACTTCAAACCGTCGTCAAAGCCCGCTACCGCACGCTTCCCACCACAGGCGCGAATCCAGGCCGGGGCCGGGCCAGCGCCGTCCTGCGAAACATTGATTATTTCACCACCCGCCCGGACCACGAACACGCCCACCGCATCAGCCGTGACCTGGTCATGCCGGAAGGCCGCGTCAACCTCCAGGCCCACCCGGAGCAGCGGCAGGCCCTGTTCGAGCGGTTGGCGGCGGACCGGTCAAAATACCTCTACCACATCGTTCTCAGCAGCGGTGACCGGAGCATGTCTGAAAAGGACACCGAACGCTGGGCCACAGCGGTGCTTCACGCCCAGGGCGTCAGCCGCTACTACCTGGCGGTGCATGCCGGCCACACCGGACACACCGAACATCCGCACGCCCATGTCGTCCTGCCCAGGGACACCCGCCTCACCCGTGAGGACTTCTTTGCCCTGCGGAAGACGGGTGATCTGGAGCAGCAGTTCCACAGTCGGCTCTACCGCCACTTGGAGGAGAGCTGGAAAGAAAGGTTCGCAGATCAAACCACTTCATCTGGCGGAACGCCACGCGGCGTCGAGGAGAGCGAGTCATCCGACCAGAAAAAGACCATCGACATTCAATTCGGTTGATCAGGAGGTCCATCCATGCGTTTGCAAACCATGTATGTGGACATGCGCCCCATGCTCACCAAATGGCTGGGGATCGTCTCCACCGTCCTGTTCTCGCTGCTGATCCTGCTGAGCTTGCAGCCGGACCTGAGCCGGGCCGCCGCAACGGTGAAGCGGGCCTATGAACAGAGTCACCAGGGCGGCTCATTCAGCTTCGGCTACCTGGACCACTGCTTTCGCTCCAGCGGGTGCCTGCAAACCTTTCTCGTGACCTGGAGCGCCCCGCTGCCGATCAAGGCCCTGCTCCTGGGCGGGCTGCTGTTCGGCGTCCTCAGCGCCCTGCTCGGTTTGATCTGGCGGCCTGAAGTGGTGGCGATGCGCGACACCCGCGTCAACGCGGCGAAAGTCGAGGCGGCCAAGCTTCACTCGCCCACCCCACCCCGGCGCGCCCTGTGAGGGTCAACTACGCGAAGTTCATGCTGCGCTACCTGCTCGCCCTGCTGGTGGTCAGCGCGTCGCTGGCGCTGTTCATGCTGGGCCTGTGGCCGATGGCCCTGGCCTCACTGTTGGCCGGGTTCTGGTTCGTCTACAACTTCAAAGACACGGTGGCCGAGCGCCGGTACGACGGCCACTTCGCCCGGCCCGCCGAACTGGACACCCTCACGCATCATCCCCTGGAAGGAGACGGAGTGCTGATCGGGTCCGCCTACCGCACCCTGCTGGCGGTGCGGCCCGGCTCGGCGGGCAAGAAGGAACTGGGCCATTTCATGTGGTTTGGTCCCAACCGCAGCGGCAAAGGCCTGAGCATCACCTCCAACCTGCTGCAATGGCGGGGCAGCGCCCTCGTCGTGGACATCAAGGGCGAGATCAGCGAGGCAACGGCGGGCTACCGGCAGGACGTGCTGGGGCAAAAAGTCATCATCCTCAATCCCAGCAGCTTCGAGCGCAGCCACCGCTTTGACCCCTTCGCGGAAATGGAAACCGACGAGCAGATTTTCAGCGCGGCCACCGCCTTCATGTCGCCGGATCAGGATGGCGAGAACGCCGTGTTCGCGCAGCGGGCCGCTGCCGCGCTGGCCGCCATCATCAAGGCCGCCAAGGTGAATGGCTGGCCGGTGATTCCCACCCTGGACGAACTGCTGTACGACGCCGAGGGCCTGAAAGGCGCGGCCCTGAAGCTGCACAAGCTGGGCGATCGGATGGTCAGCAAGTGGCTGACCGCCTTCCTGTCCAAAGCGCCCGACAAGATGGACTGGGCGGCAGCGGAAAATGACCGCTTTCTCAAAAACAGCTGGCAGCGCCTCGTCACGGCGGCCCAGTACCTCACCACCGACGGTGTGATCCATATGACCAGTGCCAGCGATTTCCGCGCCAGGGAGTTGATGGACCGCCCGGTGACGGTGTACCTGGTCTTCCGGGAGTCGGAGCTCGATCTGACCCTTCCGCTGTTCAATCTTGTGGTGGATTCGGTGATTCGGACCATGCTCCGCACCTACGACCTGAATGTGCCGCACTATTCGCAGCACGGCGTCAAAACCCTGGGCATCTTCGACGAGGCCTACCGGGCGACGCCCCACAACATGCCCGACTACAGCGCCACCGTGTCAGGCCGTGGTATTTACCTGTGCATGTACGTGCAGAGCCTCGCACAGCTCGGCGAGCGCTGGGGCAGGGGAGGGAAAACCACTCTGCTGGACAACATCCACACCAAGATCTTCCTGCCATCCGTGGACCGCAACGAGGCGGACAAGGAAAGCACCGCCGCCTTCGTGTCCAACAGTTGTGGGCAGTACATGGTGGAAGACCGCAGCCTGAACAAGCAGGAACACGCGCATGAACTGTCGAGCGGCGTCCGGTTGACGACACGGGAGCTAATCACCGCCGCCGAGTTCGGCCAGCTCAAGCCTACCCACAGCGTCATCCTGACCAACGAGCTGCCGCCGATCTTCGCGCACCGCCTGGAGCCGTGGCGGTTCAAGAGCTTTGTGGTGGCCCAGGCCTTTCCCCTGCCAGAGATCGACGTTCTGGGTGACCTGGAAACGCCGGAAAGGGCTGAGGTGGCGGCCGAGGCTCCGCCAGTTACGCGGGTCAGCCGCGCCGCGCTGGAGCCGCAAGCAGCTCAGGTGACACCCTCTGTTGCGGCGGATCAGGCGGCCACCACCCCCCAGACGGCTGATCTTGATGGAGCCGCCGCCTCCGGAAAGTCGTCCGCAGGCGTGGGGGAGCGACACGAAGAAGAGCCGCTGATCGGCTTCTAGGGTCTGGTGGCTGGATTGGATCTCTGAGGAGCGGGGTGGTTCTGCTCTTATAGGTATTTATGTTAATATCGATATATGCGGCGAACACAGGTCTGGGGAATCTCGGCAGGTTTATTGCTGTTCGGAACCGTCTTCGCACAGCAGCAGGGAACAGTGAATTCCGGCGTGGGCCGTACCTTCAGGGTTGCCGACCTAACCGGCGACAAGTTGGGGAGGATGGTTGCCAGCACCGAGTTCCAGGTGAGCTTGACGTTGCCCGCCGAGGTGCAGAATGTGGGGGTCAATGCCGCCAAGCAAAGCGTCCTGATCCCCACGGTGGACGAGTCAGACGGACGGGTCATCTACCTCGACGTTCTTAAAGCCGGTGGCTTTGCCACGCTGAATATTCGTCTGGTGAACCGGGGCCAACCCACCATCCTCAAGCTCACGGTGGAACTGAGCAATAAAACGGGTGGGGTGCTGTCATACACCGTTCGGGACGATCAAACTGCTGCTGCCCCCAGCAAACCGGCCCCCGCTCCTCTGCCCAGGCCCCCAACCGCTCCAGTCAAGACGTCCACGCCTCCAGGCGTCAGCAAGGCCCAGGCCGTCCCCAACGTGCTGCCCGTGCCTGCTCCGGCCAGCCGCCCAACCGCTCGCCCACCTGTGCCTGCGCCTCTGGCCGCCCCTGTGTTGAGTTCAGCCACGGGGAGTCCCCTGCGGATCGACCTGATCAAGGACCAGGCCGCCAGCACCCCCACCACCGACTTCTACACCTACACCGTGCGGTTGGTGGGGCAAGTGGAAAACCTCAAATTCATTCTGTTGCCCAAGACCTTGATCCGTGCGGGGGGAGGATTCGATTCGGGGGCGGTCCAAGTTGAGCCGAATCGGCCCGCTCTCGTAACGGCCACTGGTCTTCGTGGCCGGATCTCGATTGATCGCCGGACGATGAACGCCAAAACTAGCATCCTGCTCTTTACCTTCTCACCGGTAGAGCCACGAACCCAGAAGGTGCTGGCGAACCGCTATGTCGGCGTCATGGTCAAGCGATGAGGATCTGGCTGCTCCTTTTCGCTGCGCTCTGCACCTCAGCCCCCGCAGGTGCCAGCGATGCTCCGGTGTACCGCCACCGCAACAACATTTACAGTCAGACGTCGCTCACGCCGGTGCCGCACGCCCGCTTTCTCAACGTGGACGCCTTTCAGAAGTTCAAGCAGTGTCAGGCCAAGGGCAAGGGCAAGGAGAGCAGCGGGTGCGGAACATATGAGTTCACCGCACCTTACAGCCTGGACAGCGAAACCGTACGGGTGGGTCAGGCGTTGAGAACGGCGTGGCAACGGCTGGAGGACCGCTACTACTGGCGGGCGCTGGTCCGGCTGAACAATCCCCTGATGAACCTGACCCACTGCGCCCTGGACTGGTCCGGCGGGGACCACCAGGCGCAGGCCCCCGCCGTCGTGTTGAACACGGACAACGGCATGTTCCCCGCCCGGCTCGTCGGGAAAATCCCGTCGCAGCCACCGGATGACCGCCTGAAGATGGACCGTTACAGCCTGCTGCCCACCGTTGCCAACGGCGATTATTGCGGGAAGCTGGCCCCGGACCCGTCCCTGATATATCTCCCCGGCACCTGCATCTGGATCGGTAGCAGCAAGCTCTTTTGCATCGAGGGGGACAAACCGAGCCTGAACCCGCTGGCCCCGGCCCCCCTGGGCTTCCGCTTTGACCTCGCGGACGCACGAATCCAAAAGGCCACCGGGGAAGCTCAGACGGAGTACGCGGCAGATTACCTGCGGGATGTGGTCCAGGCGCTGGCCCCCAACGGCAAGTTTTCGCCGCTGCCGTGGTCCGGTCTGAACGACGCCATCGTTGCGCCAGTCATGAAGCTGCAACCCGATCTGACCTTCCTCCAGAGCAAAGCCCAGGAGGCGGGCCAGGCGCTGGGCGGCGTGTTTAGGGCCACGGCCTACGCCTACTACTTGCAGGGGCTGAGCGGGCCGTCTGCGGCGTTGCGGGTCCATACGCTGCCCATCAACAAGGACGTGCTGGGGACACCAAATCCCCCCGGCGTCTGGAAACTGGAGGAGTTCAAGCGGCGCTTTCCCCTCAACAATCCGGCCATGTACGAGCGCTTCGGGTACACCACCCTCTTCGAGGCATGGAATGAGGTCAGGCCGCGTCTGTTGCCCGAGGAGGCCAGCGCTAAACCGCTGCGGCAGATGATTTATCTGGCCGTGGGCAACAACGTCTTCCTCCCGTCCCCGTTCCCGGTCCCCACCCCTGCTCCCATGCTGATCCCGAAGTACAGCCCCGGTTTGCCCTATGCAGGTCCACAGACCCGGTTCGCGTGGGTGAGCGTGGCCGAGGGCTACGAGGTGCCGCGCGTGAAGGGCCAACCCACCGCCGATTATCGGGTGGTCACCCGATGAAGAGGAGGGGTGCAATTCTCCTTCTCGTTCTGGCGACCACCTCCGCCCAGCAGCCCAAATTTGAAACCACCACCGATCTGAACGCGGTGCTGGGCCTGATGAAGGGCCAGGTGGATTTATATGGGGACAGGTTTGGGACGGTGGCCTTTGAGCGCGGCATCCTGACCCTGGTCCAGTCCAAAGCCATCATCGTCCGGGTGCTGACGAACCCGGCCAGCGCCCCAAATATGCGCCCATTGAAGAACGTGGGGGCCAGGGTGTTCACCCTGCCCAGCCGGTTCACCGGGGGAATGGTGATCGTCCGGGGGAAGGCCGTGATCATTCCGACGGGAAATGGCTTCAATGTCCTCAAAACTGCTACTGAAGTGGGGCAGATTCAGGGCTTAATGGAGCAGTATTGGGCGGGTGCGAAGCCGTATTAGATAGGTTCCCAAGAGTGGGCCGGGCGGCCATGTCCCAGTACGCTGCCAACCATGCACCTCGGTGACCTCACCCCACGGAGCTGGCCGAGTCTCTGGCCTGGATGTATAAAGCGAACTGTAGCGACGCCGAGGACGCCCCCAGCCTAGCTGTACTTTGGGGATATTCAAGGACCGCTGAATAAAGCCGTGCAGGCGCGGCATTGTCGGCATTGGGGTGGCAGGGGCAAGTCCCCTGCCACCTCTGCGCGAATGGCGGGAACCGTATCGCCGCGAAGGTCGTCGGGCTGGGTCAGTCGGAGGCACTGAAGAAAGTTCAACGCGACCATACACAGCACGGCGTGATGGTGCAAACCTTGCCAAGACCGCCCCTCGAAGTGGTCCAGGCCGACTTCTTCCTTGAGTTCCCGGTGGGTGAGTTCACACGCCCAGCGTCGTTTGGTCACTTCAATCAGCCGGAAAAATGGTGTCTCTGGGGGGAGATTGCAGGTGTAATATTTGCGTTCCTCTCCTCGACGTTGTTCCCCGATCACCCAAGCACCTTGACCGGGGAGATGCTGACCCTGGGCGTTCTCATCCCCGTCCGCCAGCCGGACGTAGACGGCGGCAAAGCGGCCAGACAACGGACTTTTGGTGCCGTGTCGCCAGACGAGGTGCTGCCAAGCAGCACCACTGAGAACCTCCTCGACCGTCTGGCGGTCGTGTGACGTGGTGGGATATTTGGGCCGTCTTCCCCGGAAGTGCTTGGGAATAGGGATCAAGCGGACATCCTTGGGGTAGACCGTCTGGGTCCGGGTGATGCCGACAGACCACAGCAAGCCTCGTTGGGTCAGCGCATGACGGAATTGGGCGTTCACGCCGTATCCCGCGTCTGCCAACACCATACCGAAGGTGACGTGTTCGCTCACTCGGCCCAATTCCTTCAAGGCCAGTTCCCACTTGGTCTGGGGCAGTTGATGTTCCTCTGGAACACCAGCTGCCCTCAAGCGGGCCGGATCACGGGTCCATTCCTGTGGCAGGAAGAGCCGTAAAGCGACTGGCACGGGAATTTCATGTTGGGCCAGGGTGAGGGAAACGAGACATTGACAGGGAGTAATCTTGCCGACCTGTCCGGAATACTGACGAGCGACACCGACCGATTTAGTGCCAAACTTCGTCAAGCACGTGTCGTCAATGATTAACACAGCGTCCTTGCCCCCCAGCATCTCCTCAGCCCGCTGTGCCAGCAGGGTTTCTAAGGGACCGGCTGACCAGGGACTGTCGGTGATGAAGTGCTGGATGTGGTCTTCCTTTCCCGGTGCCACGACAGCCGCCAGGGGTTGCATGCTTTTTCGGTGAGCCGCACTACATAGTCCTCGCACATACAGCGGTGCCCAGGTGCGCTGGGCACGGTGACGAAAGTGCGTCAGGAAGGGCGCAAACCAGGTGGGAAAGTGGCGGGTCCAGGGGGGCAGAGAACGTGGCATAGCAAGGAGACCAGCATCCCTGATGTGGCCTCCACGTCTCCACCTCCCGCCCTGAATATCCCCAAAGTACAGCTAGGGCAGCGCACCGAGCTGGCGGACTATCTCGGCTGCCCCGAGGAGGCCACGGCCAGCGCGTGGGAGGCGTGCGCTGCGGAGCCCAACCCCGCCGACTGGGGCGCCGCGGAAGACTGGTTGGACGTGGAATTTATTGCACCCTGCCCCGATGGAAGAGCCGTCTGAATTTAACGTCCCGGCCCACCCCGGCGCTTATGCCGGTACATCGCACCATCCGCCCGCGACAGCCAGGTGCCTGCCGTTTCCCCGGCCCGCCAGCGGGTCGCCCCCACGCTGGCCGCCGCCCCCGGGTAGCGCGCCTGCACGTCCTGGGTCACCTGATCGACCATGGCCGCCCCTGCCGGACCGCCGTCCGGCAACAGCAGTGCGAACTCATCCCCACTGATGCGGTAGACCTGCCCCCCCAGCCCCGCCTCCCTGGCAAAGCCCTGAGCGAAGCGGCGCAGCAGGTCATCGCCCGCCGCGTGGCCCAGGCGGTCATTGACCGCCTTGAGACCGTCCACGTCCACCACCGCCAGGTGGCCCGCCCACGCCCCCATCACCGCCGCTTCCAGATCGCGCTCCAGCGCGCGGCGGTTGGGCAGCCCGGTCAACGCGTCGCGGTGGGCCAGTTCATGCAGGGCCTCCGCTCGTCCCTCGGCGTGGGCCGCCCGGTCCCGGAAGGTACTGAACAGATGCAGGACGGTGATCAGTGCCCCATGGGCCACCAGCAGGGTGACGGGGAGGGTCACGCCGTCGAAGACTTCGGTCTGGCCCAGCGTGCGCCAGGTGTGCGGCAGTGCGGTGAGGATCAGGAAGGTTAGAGTGCCCGCTGCCGTGCGCGCCGCGATCAGGGGGGGCAGCTGTATGAACAGCGAGACGTAGACGGTGGTGAGGTGCAGCAGCACGGCCAGGCGGACCATGGCGGTGGCCGGGTGGCCCGGCAGCAGGTACAGCGCCGTGACCCAGGCCAACAACAGTACTGCGGCATAGACTCGCGCGGCGTGCGCGAGCAGGGGCTCACGTATGGAACGCGGCCCGGCCAGGGCCAGGCTGCTGTAGGCCATGACGAAGGCCAGAATGCCCACGTAGGGCGGCGCCGCGAGGCGCAGGGCGAGTAGGATGACCAGCCCGGCGGACGCGGCGAACAGCGGGATCCAGCGCAGCAGGCGATCCGGCTCGAAGGCGAGCAGCTGGGCCCACGGGTGATGAGGGGGGGCGGGGGGCGGTGGACGGGGTGGAAGGGACATGGAGGAGGCACCTCGGCGGGAAAGGGGGGGAAGAGCCTCAACCGTGCGCGTTGCACCTGGACGAAGACTGCATCAGAGGGTAGATATTGTTGGCTTGGGGAAACCTTACACGTGGGTTCCTGACGCTGCCTTAGTCGCAGCTGAAGGTGGATTCAGCCGTGTGGACCAGGGACCGACAACATGGGCAGAGAGGAACGTCCCCTGGTGGGGGTGTGCCGGGAGGACTCCCCCCAGCGGCAGCGCCGGACGTGGCCGAGCGGCCCGTGTGCAAGAGCTACGCCGAGCTAGCCACCGAGCGGGCCGAGCGCAAGGCTAAGAGCAAGGCGCACCATCGCCCCGCCAGAAAGGCCGCGCCGCCCACCGCAGAAGCCACGGAGGGTGAGGACTGCCCCACTGGTCCCGCTGTGTGGTTGCTGGACGCCTTGCGGGTCTACGAGGAGCAAGAGGCGCAGGCGAAGGCGGAGCGGGCCAAGGTCTTCGTGAAAGAGCGGGTGCAGCGTCAGCCGTTGCCACGCCTAGAGGAACTGCTGGACCTCGAACCCTTTCGCCCCAAACGGGGCCGGGGAGCCGGGACGGCGGGAGCCAGGGCGCTGGCCGTGCGGCTGTACGAGCTGAGCCGCATCTTCCTGGCCGCCCGCCTGTACCTGTACGGCAAGGACGGTCAGCCCCCAAAGCAGGTGGTGATGCACCTATGCGCCGAGCTGCTGGCCCGGTCCCTGGGCATCTGTGACAACACCCTGCGTGAATGGACTGCCCAGCTCCAGGCCGCCGGCTATCTGTACGCCCGTGCGCACTTCACCACCGCCACTCTGGACGGCCAGCAGGTCACGGCCATCGATGGGATGCTGTACGCCGTGCGCTTGGCCCCTGGCCACACCGCCCGTCTGAAATACCGCGACTACAAACGCCAGTACCGGAATCTGGATATGGATCGGGCCGCAGGCCGCACCGCCCATAACGCGATCCAGAACGCCGCAAAGCGATTTGAGGAAGCCCAGATTGCAGCGTGCGTCGTGGACGACGAAAATTTTATTGAGGGGTCACCAGATCCCATAGGGCAGATGCAGGCGGAACTACTCGAACAGCTCCGCCGCTGGGCCGTTATTCCCGGCAACATCACGACCCAAAACCCGTTAAAACCTGACCCCGCACTAATCGACGCGGACGAGGCCGAACGACTCCTGAACGGCGTACAGGACGTGGTTTTCTTACTGCTCACCCTGCTTGAAGCGCACAAGTCAAAGCGGGCGGCGCTGGTGGGCATCATGGGCGCGGCCCTGGCACGGGATTTGAAGGACACCCACAGCCGGTTGTACTACTGCAAAGTGATCTGGCAGGCCTGGCAAGCGGAGATTGAGGGGCGCGATGGATTGCAGACCCTGGCCGCAGAATTGCAGCGCCTGGAGGTGGACCGACGAGAGTGGAAGGGCCTCAGACGCCCAGCGGCGTTGCTGGCTGCCCGACTTCGCGCGGCGTGACCTTCGGCACAGATAACGCTACGAGAGTCACGTAGTGCGCAATTTCATGATTTAAGCAGGGATTCTTCCTACCCCGTTTACAGCTTAAGCCAGGGTAGTTGTAACCGCTCCCTGCCGATAAAAAGATAGATGATGTGGCTAGATATCGTCTCGCCCACAGTTTAGGCCGTCGTTGCAGTGGCCGGTCGACGGCCCCGCAAATAATTACGCCATTTGGCGTAAGTCTCAAGTTTTGCCCTTCTGAAAAATAGCTTATCGTAAGGTCATCAACTTCGGAACGGCAGGAGCGGCGCACATACTCCTGGGGAGGGTTAGCATGGGGATGACTCGACGGCAAGCCGTAAAGCAGATCATCAGTGGCGGTGTAGCTACCGCAGGCGTAGCGCTCCTGCCCGCTGCGAGAGCGCAACAGGCCATCCCGCCCACCCTCACCGTGATTGAAGCACCCGACCTCTCGCCCTACGACCCGAATCTTATAAAACTCATCTGGTCAAAGGATCCAGAACCACGATACATTTCGCCCAGTGGGCACATGCCCCTTGGTTTCGTTGAAGGTTCCCGACGCGTGCTAGAAGATCACTCCGAAGGCACGTTCAGCAAAGACCCACCGGCTAAGATGAGGGCTATCGAGCTGGTCGGTCAGGAGCAGCGCGAATACGTGGCACTGGAAAACGGTCAGGTTGTAAACGCATTCAGCGTACCCGTGATCGTGACGCGCCTAGCCCACTTCCAGTTGGTAATTGCTTTGGGCTTCCCCCAGGATGCTAGCGATCAGGAAAAGCAAGGGTGGGATGCGCTGATTCAGGAATACCAAACAATCGCCTCCGTCGCTCCCGATAACAAGATGCCGACGCTGGCGGAAATCGTGCTACCTGGGGCTCAACGGGCGGGCCTGGACCCTGCGCGGGTTGTGGTGGTCATACGCTTGGATGTGGTTGCTTTCGGTACTCCCAAAGTCCGCAACGACCCATATGAGCAGACCGAATCCATCTTCTCTGGGAAAACTAAACCTAACGACAAGATTGCCCGCATCAAAGCCAACGGAACCACCGAGATGGTCCCTCTCGGAAATGAACTTGTCCGTCGCCATCTGAGCTATCGGCTGATCTCCCACACACCACTGGACCAACCCCCATCCCCCACTCCGGCGAGTTCGCCGATGGTGCAGAGCACCGAGAATAAAATCCCCATTGATCAAGTTGCGGATAAGGTGGCCCGAGAGTATGCCAAAGGCGTCAGCTGCGAGATCGACTTCTCTCAAGGGGCTACCAGAGAAGTGATGACGCTGCTACGCTACCCGGAATTTAAGGTGGAGTGGGAGCGCGTCACCATTACCATTCGGGTTCGCTGGCGATTTATCCGCTTCAGTGTCTCCATCACGGTGCTCTGGCCCCGCGTGTATACGCGTCTCAGTGACCTAATCCTAATCGCTTGGACACGCTGGCCACGCGGTGTAGTGACTGCTGCGGCCCAACGGGTTGTCGAGGGTTGCATCATCAAGGCCGCATTAATCGGCGGTGTGGTGGGTGTGGTGATGAGTAATCCCGCTGCCGCGTGGACTGCATTCAGTGGGGCATTCGAGAACTGCCTGAAGGAAAAGGCGTTCGAGTACGTTAAATGTCTTATTCCCGGCATCGCTGTAGAACGCGTGGGCGGCAAATGGACATGAACCGATGTCTCTTCTTGCGCGAGGTTCGTCATATAGCGTGCGTAATGAAAGAGCGAACTGGCTGCTCTGATATGTTTTGGCGAATGCTCAGTATGTGATTGCTCTTTTGTGTTTTCAACAGTTGATTTGGGTCTTTCCTGAATGATATAGGAAATTCTGATCTTATTATTTATCCGTTTAGAGGTGCAATTATCTTTAGGTGCCATCTGAATTAATTGACTTGCCGTACCATGCCAGGATGCTCTTTCGCTATACTTCTTACTGTCAGACCGAATCATGGAGACTAGAGATGACTGGATATGAATACGATGCAAGGAACCCAGAGTGGGATGCCGAAGTTAAACGCAATTGTCACTGGGAACTTGATGATTCGATTCTTCGACTGGTGGGACTATGTCCGCGATGCCATAACGAAATGAATTACACAGTAGAAGCATTATATGCAGTCGGATATGATAAACCAGTACTCATTCCCAAGACTATCGCGATATGTCGAACTAATAAGCCGATCACTGATCGTGGACAAGGCATAATTGGTTGTGGCGCAGTATTCGACATCACCGGTCTAGCAATGCCTAAAGACACAGAAGGCGAAATAAAGACCGAGTCGGAACATGGCTAACTCTTTTAAACGGCTTTGGGGTTTGAATATGCCGAGAAGCCAGGCAGTTAGTGACCCTATTGCTTGGCGTGCTTTGGCTGTAAAAGCTAAAGAAAGTCAATTAACGGAAATGCGCGATCTGGCAACGAAATGGGCTAGTAGCCTCACACTATTAACTACTGTGCTAGCTATAGGCGGACTCACAATTAGCCCAGAAGCGTTAAGTATGACCTTGCCGGTCTGGCATAACCTGGGCATATGGATACTTGCGTTGATCATAGTATTTTTTGCAGCCGCCTCCTTTTTCGCCATATGGGCATCCCAGGGACATCCTATACAGACTACTGATGATCCTAACGAATACGCTGCTTTTTATAACCGAGTAGTTAGTGCTACAGTAGCACGGCTAGCAGTTTCCAGATGGTTGAGTTTTATCTCTTTGTTGCTCATTCTGATATTTGGGTGGATCGTCCTATTTACTCCTATTGATATCTCATTTAATAAATGGAATGCTAAACCTCTAACAGAGGAAGAGGCGGAGACCCCTCGTTTCTCAGTTGTACGTACTGCGGATGGTCCAGTGTATTGTGGTGTTCTGAGTTATCAAAAAGATGGGCAGGCGGTTTTAACCCCCATTTCGGAGACGGCTGAACCTATTGTGCTAACGAAAGTGACTGATATTCAAGAGACTTCAAAATGCGAATAAGATCGATATCGGTCATTTGTTGGCTACAGACTCAGCAAAATATTGAAACACTTCTGCGCGCTATGCATCGGCGGCAGTCCTCAAATACTGGTAGACCGTTTCCCGGCTGATGCCAAAGGCCTTGGCTAGGCTGGCCTTCGATTCGCCCCCTTCGGCGCGCTGCCGCAGATCGCTCGCCTGGGCGGCGCTCAGGGCCTTCTTGCGTCCCTGGTACACCCCGGCTTTCTTCGCTGCCGTGATGCCTTCACGCTGCCGCTCACGGATCAGGGCGCGCTCGAACTCGGCAAAGGCCCCCATCACACTTAGGAGCAGCTTGGACATCGCCGAATCTTCCCCAGTGAAGGTCAGCCCCTCCTTGACGAACTCGACATGCACACCTTTCTCCGTCAAGTCGTTGACCAGCGCCCGGAGATCGTCAAGGTTGCGGGCTAGGCGGTCCATGCTGTGAACCACCAAGGTGTCTCCGTCGCGGGCATGGCTCAGTAGGGCCGTCAACTGGGGACGGTGGGCAGTCCCACCGCTGACCTTGTCGGTGAAAACCTTGTCGAAGTTCAGGCCATCCAGTTGGCGGACTGTGTTCTGGTCCTCAGCCGAGACGCGGGTGTAGCCAAGGCGGTGCCCTCTGTTGGGGTTTTTTATGGAGGCTCCTGTCAGGTTAGGGTCTAGACCCCGGCAGACTACTGTCAGACAATATCTAAGACAACCCTATTCTGACGCTTTTTGACCCTCAACCTGACGTCAGGGTGGGGTATACCCTAAGTTGACAAGATTTCGCTTATTGGTGCTTAGGAAGAGAATCGGTTAGTTCGGACCGCAAGGTTACCAGCTGTAGCACACTGCTAGGCTCAACCATGCTCTATGTCATCAGGCGATCTTCGCCTTACATTTCGAGGAAATTGCGCCTGAAATCCTAAGGCACAGAGGTACCCGCATGACCCTACCTTCACTACACTGAAGATTCAACGCCATCTGGTTTTCCGCACAACCTTATATAATGTATCAAGCCGATAGAGTGTAGGGTTAATAGTATTACCCGATCACTTCATCAGACAGTTAAATACCGAGAACATAGATTCATCTACTTGGTTCAGTGCAAGTAGATATTTATTCCCCTTATAATCCACTCTATAAACAGACATCGGTGGTATATCACCAAGTAATTTTACTTTTGCAATACCGGAAACTTGTTTAACGACTTCGTTCTTCTTTTTGATTTGTTCCCTACCGTAAAGTTGATATAAGACTAGCTCGGCCTTACCACGTGAGCATGAACCACTTTGATGCAGAGCATCCCAAGATGCATCCATGCCAGGAGCTACCATGTCAATTGCCTGCGGTAGATTTTTATAGGTAGAAAGACTTCCACTGCCCTTCCATTCCACCGGGTAGATGGTTGATTTCGCTGCGATAGAGGTAGAGGCCAAAGAAAACAGAAGAATTATTCTCAAATATTTCATAGTCTATCCTCACAGTAGGAACATTCATCAAGTTATCGAAAGATCTTGGGCTAACGGAGGGCGATGACGTAACTCACCGTTTAGAGCACGAAAAGATATGCAAATTTTAGATACATGTGACTGAGATGTGAAATATAGCTCATAGTCTCACTAGAGTCAAATATTCATGTGTCAATTTCCGCCAGCACTTCCGCCCGGAACTCCGCATTCCCCACATATCGTAGGATCAACGCCTCTAGCACGTCCTCCATGCGGACCTTGTGGCCCTGCTCCTGCAGCTCTAGGAGCTGTCGTTTAAGGGCGTAGCGCACACTGGGGCGGATACGCGTGCTGAAAGTCTCGCGCTTTTCGGATGTGGGCTTTTCTGGCTCAAGAGGGGCAGCGGTCTTCGGCTCGGTGGGAATCGTTTCCTTCTCCTCTTCCCGCGAGGCGCGCAGGTTCTTGAGGCCGTCGCGCAAACTCACAGCTTCCCCCCCGTCATGGCCACGATCTCTCCAGTGACACGCCCATATTCAGCCCAAAGTCCTTTGGCGAGGGAATTGCCCCGTACATCACGTACCAGCACGCCGCCATTATTCGCATCCCGGAACGCCTCGGACAACCGCACTGTCTGGGCCAGGGCAGGAATCCCAGCGTCTTCCAAAGCGGCCCGCGCTTCAGTCAATTTGCGTTCGCTGCCGGGACGCACCATCGTCAACAGCGCTGCGTAGCGGTCATTCGGGATTCCAGCGCTGCGCAGCACCTCCACAGTCTGGGCCATGCCGTCCATGCCGCCGAGGTCCGGCGTGCTGGGCAAGATCAGCGCCGCGCAGGACTCGGCCAGATCGATCAGATCCACATCTTCCAGGCCGCCGCGCGAGTCGATCACTACGGCGTCGTACTTGCCCGCCTGACTGAGAGAGGCCATGCCGCCCACGGTAAAGGGCAGCGCGCCGCCTCGGCCCCAGGCGGTAGCGGTGCGAATGCGGTCACCGTCGGCCAGCAGAACGGTGCACCCAGCCTGGGTCAGATGCGCGGCGATGTGGACGGCCGACGTGGTCTTGCCCACGCCGCCCTTAAGACTGGCCAGGGCTAGGACGAGCGGCCTGTTCTGGGATCGAGTCATGCCGTCAGCGTACCTGCCATAAAGCTTTCTGACAAGAAAGTCAGACTGACAGAAAGTCAGATTGTCAGAAAGTTTCTTATCTTGCTGAGCGTCAACCAGAGGAATCTTCCTCGAGCTGTGCTCACGCAACAAACTGCCTCGCATGGTTCCCCCTGTGTCAGAAAGAGGAGGTGTCGCCATTTTCTGGCAAGATGACAAGAAAGATAGTCAGTTTGTCAGAAAATGAAATGGCCAAGAGCGGGCATGCCGACCACCTTAAGGCCAGAAAGCTCCACACATTTGCAGGGAATGATGTTCAGTACAGGCTAAACTTGGGCTGGACCCATGGACAAAAAGAAACTCTCCGAGCGCGACATCTGCACCAAGTTCATCACGCCCGCCGTCGAGCGCGCCGGGTGGGACATTCTGACGCAGGTGCGCGAGGAGTTGTACCTGACCAAGGGACGTATTCAGGTCAGTGGGCAGCTGCACACCAGGGGAACGCCCAAGCGGGCCGACTACGTGCTGTTCTACAAACCGAACATTCCCATTGCCGTGATCGAGGCCAAGGACAACAAACACTCTGTCGGCGCAGGGCTGCCGCAGGGGCTGGGGTACGGCGAGATCCTGGAAGTGCCGTTTGTGTTCAGCTCCAACGGCGACGCCTTCCTGTTCCGCAACAACCTGAAGTCCGAGGGCGTGCTGGAAAAAGAGATCGCCCTGGACGAGTTCCCCAGCCCGGAGCAGCTGTGGCAATGGTGGGAAGAAGCAAAGGGCCTCACGCCGGAACAGGCCCGGCTGGTCACGCAGGACTACTTCAACGACGGCACGGACAAGACCCCGCGCTACTACCAGCTGCTGGCCATCAACAAGACCGTCGAGGCCATCGCCCAGGGTCAGCAGCGCCTCCTGCTCGTGATGGCGACGGGCACAGGCAAGACCCTGACGGCTTTCCAGATCATCTGGCGGCTGTGGCGCGCCGGGGCGAAAAAGCGGATCCTGTTTCTGGCGGACCGCAACATCCTGGTGGACCAGACCATGACGAACGACTTCAAGCCGTTCGGCGGGGCCATGACCAAAATCCGCAATCGCCGGATTGACAAGGCCTTCGAGATCTACCTGTCGCTGTACCAGGCGGTCAGTGGCAACGAGGAGGAGCGCAACGCCTACAAGCAGTTCTCCCCGGATTTCTTCGACCTGATTGTGGTGGACGAGTGTCACCGGGGCAGCGCCGCCGAGGACTCGAACTGGCGGGAGATTCTGGAGTATTTCTCGGAGGCGACCCAGATCGGCCTGACGGCCACCCCCAAAGAAACCGAGACCGTCTCGAACACCGACTACTTCGGGCCGCCCATCTACACCTACTCCCTCAAACAGGGCATTGACGACGGCTTCCTCGCCCCCTACAAGGTGGTGCGCTTCGACTTCGACAGGGACCTGAGCGGCTGGACCCCGCAGGCGGGCCAGCGCGACCGCTACGGCCACGAGATCGATCAGCGCGAGTACAACGCGCGCGATTTCGACCGTTCCCTGGTGCTGTCCAGACGCACCGAACTGGTGGCCGCCAAGGTATCCGAGTTCCTGCGAGAGACGGACCCTATGGGCAAGACCATCGTGTTCTGCGAGAACCAAGAACACGCCGAGCGGATGCGTTCGGCCCTGGTCAACCTGAACCCGGAACAGGTGGACAAAAACCAACGGTACGTGGTGAGAATCACGAGTGACGTGCCCGACGCTCAGGACAATCTGGACGACTTCATCTCGCCGCGCCTTCCTTACCCGGTGATCGCCACGACCTCTAAGCTGATGAGCACGGGCGTCGACGCCCAGACCTGCAAGGTGATCGTGCTCGACCAGCGTATTCAATCCATGACCGAGTTTAAGCAGATCATCGGGCGCGGCACACGCGTCAACGAGGACCACGACAAGTTCTACTTCACCATCCTGGATTTCAAGGGAGCCACCGAGCTGTTCCGCGACCCCGATTTCGACGGCGACCCGGTGCAGGTGTACCAGCCGGGACCGGGGGAATCGCCCGTGCCCCCGGCCGACACAGACGGCGCAGCCTCCAGGGAAGACGGGTGGGACGCTGGAACGGGAGACGACGTGACCACCGCCACCAGGAAGTTCTACGTCGACGGGGTGGAGGTCAGCGTGGCCGCGCGGAGGGAGATCTACTTCGACGCCCAGGGGAGGCCCATCACCGAGTCGCTGAAGGACTACAGCCGCCGCACCCTGACCCGCGAGTTTGCCTCGCTGGAAGACTTTCTCCGCCGCTGGGACGACGCTGAGCGCAAGCAGACCATCATCGAGGAGCTGAGGCGCGAGGGCGTCCACTTCGAGGCGCTGGCGCACGAGCTGGGCCTGGGAGCCCATCACGACCCCTTCGACGTGATCGCGCACCTGGTGTGGGGCCGCCCGCCGCTGACCCGTCGGGAACGGGCCGCCCGGGTCAAGAAGCGGGACGCCTTCACCCGCTACGGCGAGACGGCGCGGGCCGTTCTGGACCAGCTGCTCGACAAGTACGCCGATCAGGGCGTGGGGCAGCTCGAAGACCGCGAGGTGCTGAAGCTGCCGGATTTCCGGCCCTTCGGCACACCGCTGGAAATCGCCCGCGCCTTCGGCGGCAAGACCGAGTACGAGCAGGCCATCCGGGCGCTGGAGGATGAGCTGTACAGCGCTTCCTAACCCTGGGTTTCCCCCAGCGGAGCCACAATCGCCTGCCCGCCTTCCAGCGGCTCCAGCACGAGCTTGGCGCGGTAACCCATACGGAGGGCCGCGCTCCCGACCGTGCTCATATACAGGTTGGCGTCCTGGGCTTCCATCTGCGACACGCGCCCCGGCGAGACGCCCCATGCCTGGGCCGCCTGCCTGACCGTCAGATGCTGTTCCTGACGGACTTTCTTGAATGCGGCCCCGGCACTCCCGACCACCAGCGCGGCGACCAGTTCGTCGGGCGTCATGGACGGCGCGGTCAGCCCCCGCGCTTCCAGCCCGCCTCCGTCGATGACCTCCTGGCCCTCCAGGGCATTGAAGGCCTGCAGAAGCTCCTCGTCCGGCAGGGTGTCCAGGCCGAGTTGTTGCTGCCATTCCTGGGCGGTCTTGCTCATGCTCAGCTCCTTTGCCCGTCTTGCAGGGCCGTTAGGGCCGCTTCCCGGAGAAGGGGGGCACTGGGGGCATTTCCAGCCTTGATCTCGGCGTTCACGATCACGACGTCCCCGTTCCGGCGGAAGTAAAAGTAGATACGGGTACTCCCTTTCGCGCCTCCCCTGGCGTGCGACTTCAGTTCCCAGATGGGCAGCCCCTGCAGCTTCTGGGCGTAGCTGCTGCGGTGGCCGTGCTCGAACAGGTCACTCAGCATCGTGATGGCGGTGTTCACGGCGTCTTGCTGCCCCGTGTCCGCCATCGCCAGCAGGTCGTCCAGGATGGCCGCTCGCCGGGCATTGGGACGGCGGTACAGGACGAACGGCACCCGTTTAGCATACGCTAAACGCTAGACTCTGTTAGTATGTCCATCACGACCCTAGTCAAGTCCATCCAAGACATCATGCGCAAAGATGTCGGCGTAGACGGCGATGCCCAGCGCATCAGCCAGCTCGCCTGGTTGCTATTTTTAAAGATTCTCGACGACAAAGAGCAGGAGTGGGAGTTCGAGGGCGATTACAAATCCCCCATTCCTGACAGGTTCCGCTGGTCGAACTGGGCCAAGGATTCCGAGGGCATCACCGGGGACACCCTGATGAACTTCGTGAACACTGAGCTGTTCCCGGCCCTCAAGGCGCTGCAGCAGGTGCCAACGCCGCAGGCCCAGGTGATCGCGGGCGTCTTCGGTGACGCCTACAACTACATGAAGTCCGGCCATCTGCTGCGCCAGGTCATCAATGTCATTGAGGCGGACCTGGACCTCAACCGCTCCAGCGACCGCCACCTGTTCAACGACATCTACGAGAAGATCCTCTCGGATCTGCAATCGGCAGGCAACGCGGGTGAATACTACACGCCCCGCGCCCTGACGCAGTTCGTGGTGGACATGCTTGATCCCCGGTTGGGCGAGAGCGTGCTGGACCCGGCGTGCGGCACTGGCGGCTTCCTGATCTGCACGGTGGAACGCCTCAAGCCGCAGGCCCAGACGACGGACGACCTCAGACTGATCGAGGGCAACCTGCACGGCGTCGAGAAAAAGCCGTTGCCGCACATGCTGGCCGTGACCAACATGATGCTGCACGGCATTGAGACGCCCAGCGAGATCCGGCGCGACAACACCCTGACCCGCCCCCTGCGCGACTACGGGCAGGCCGAGGAACTCGACATCATCGTCGCCAACCCGCCCTTCGGCGGCATGGAAGAGAACGGCATCGAGCAGAACTTCCCCGCCAAGTACCGCACCCGCGAGACCGCCGACTTGTTCATGGCGCTGATCATGACCCGCCTGAAGCCGGGAGGCCGCGCCGGGGTGGTGCTGCCCGACGGCTTCCTGTTCGGCGAGGGCGTCAAGACCACCATCAAGGAAGAGTTGCTCCAGGACTTCAACCTGCACACCGTGGTCCGCTTGCCTAAAGGCGTGTTCGCGCCGTACACCAGCATCAACACCAACGTGCTGTTCTTCGAGAGGGGCAGCCCGACAGAAGACATCTGGTTCTTCGAGCATCCCTATCCGGAGGGCTACAAGTCCTACAGCAAGTCCAGGCCGCTGACCATCGGCGAGTTCGATCTGGAGAAGGACTGGTGGGGCAGCCTGCGGGGACGCGAGGGACGCGAGGAGACCCGCCACGCCTGGAAGGTGGCCGCCGACGAAGTGCGCGCCCGGAACTACAACCTGGACGTCAAGAACCCGCATCAGGACGAGGTGATCCACGCCGATCCCGCCGAGCTGCTGGCGGAGTACCGCGAGCTGAACGCCCAGGTGCGGGCCGCGCAGGACACTCTGAAGGATGAGCTGCTGGCCGCGCTGGAGCGCACCGCATGAGCCAGCCCACAGCGCTGGCCGCTCACTTCGACGAAGCCTTCAGCGCCCCGGACGGCCTGAAACGCCTGCGCGAGCTGATCCTGACCCTCGCCATGCAGGGCAAGCTGGTGGAACAGGACCCCGCCGAGGGCACCGCCGACGACCTGCTGAAAGAGATTGAGGCTGAGAAAAAGCGCCTGGTGGCCGAGGGCAAGATCAAGCCGCCCAAGCCCCTGCCCGCGATTGAGCCGGAAGAAATGCCGTATGGGCTGCCGGAGGGGTGGCGGTGGGTGCGATTGGGAGATGTAGGCCTGATTGGTTCGAGCAGCCGCGTTCACCAGCGCGATTGGAAGTCTTCGGGAATTCCCTTTTATCGTGCGCGAGAAATAGTCAGTTTAAGTCAACGTGGTTATGTCAAAAACGAACTCTTTATTTCTGAAGAACTGTTCGCAGTGCTCTCTAAAGACGGTCTATCTCCAGAGCCTGGTGATCTAATGCTAACTGGCGTGGGAACCATAGGTGTTCCCTATATAGTACATCCTGAGGATAAATTCTATTTTAAAGATGCTAGCGTTTTAATATACAAGAATTTCTATAAATTATATCCTTCTTACCTTAAGTATTTCGCAAAATCGGCGTATTGGTTACAAACTATTCATGCTGAGAGTATGGGGACCACAGTGCACACACTGACTATTGGAAGAGCCAATGAAGTATGTGTTCCCCTCCCCCCTCTCCCCGAGCAGCGCCGCATCGTCGCCCGGATTGAGCAGCTCATGACCCGCTGCGACGAGCTGGAGGCTCTGCGCGCCCAGCGGGAGCAGAAGCGCGTGCAGGTGCAGAGCGCCATCCTGCGCGAGATCACGGCGGACACCGATCCTGCCACCTTTCAGCAGAACTGGCAGTTTCTGGCCCACCACTTTGGCGAACTGCATGCCACACCGCAGAACGTGGCCGAGTTGCGGAGCGCGGTATTGCAACTGGCTGTGATGGGCAAGCTGGTGCCGCAAGACCCGACAGAGGGAACAGCGCGGGAGCTGCTGGCCGAGATTGAGGGGGAGAAACGCCGTTTAGTGGCCGCTGGGGAAATCAAAGCGCCCAAGCCCCTGCCGCCAGTTAGCGAGGCCGAGCAGCCGTATCAGGTGCCGGAGGGGTGGGCATGGGTGCGTGCTGGACGAATTACGCAGTTGATTACTTCTGGGTCACGCGACTGGTCTCAATATCTTGCTGACTCTGGTGCAACCTTTGTGACTATGGGTAATCTTTCGCGCGGCAATTACAAATTACGCCTCGAAAAAATTAGATATGTTAATCCTCCCAAAAATGCTGAAGGGGCGCGGACTATTCTTAAGAAAGATGATTTAATTATATCAATCACGGGTGATGTTGGAAATCTTGGGCTGATACCGGATGAATTTGGAGAGGCCTATATAAATCAGCATTCTTGTATTTTTAGGGTTTTACCCTCTCTTAGAAATAGATATTATGCAGAGTACATGCGTTCTCCTGTGGCAAAAGAGCAATTTAATGCACCACAGCGAGGAATCAAGAACAGTTTCCGTTTGACGGATGTGGAAGAGATGTTGTTTCCCCTTCCCCCCCTCGCCGAGCAGCGCCGCGTCGTCGCCAAGATTGACCAGCTCATAGGCCTATGCGACGTGCTGGAAGCGCGGCTGACGGAGCGCACCGCCAAGCAGGGCGAGCTGCTGCGGGCGGTCATGGCCGAACTCGCGCCCACGCTGTCCGCCGGACGGCCCGCCACGACGTCAGGGGTACGGGTGCAGGCCCCGGCTGGCGCAGACGCCCCCAGGGGACGCGGACGGCCATGCAAGGCGGCACAGGAGGCCGCAGAGGCGACGGCGCAACCCGTGACCGAGCGCCGGGGCCGGGGCAGGCCGCGCAAGGACGGCAGCCGCCCGGCGCGCAGCATCCCCGAGGCGGCGAGCATGGAAGACGCGATTCGGCGGCTGGAAGCTATGAAGCGGAACAAAGACCGGGGTATGAACGGGCTGTTTGAGGAGTAGGAGGGGAACCACCCAGAGAAGGGGAGTAGGACTTGGCCAAGCCCTACTCCCCTCCCCCCTAGCAGCAACAGCGTTGATGCGGCCCGCCCGCCCGGGGACGCGGCATATGCGGCAACGGCGCGCTGGGCTGGCGCGTATCCTTTGCTATGTCCCTGGAGCTGACGATCTGGGTGGATGGCAAGGCCGTCCCTTGCAAACTTCTGAGGTGGGACCCTCTGCGGGACACGGCCCGGGTGCTGCTGGAGCAAGCCGAGATGAACGTGCCGCTCTCGGGGAGTCTGCCGTTTTCCACTTGGGCCTGCCAGGAAATTACCGCCAGGCCCCAGATGCTGAGCGTGCAGCAGGCCCGGACCCTGCTCAAGGCGTGCCAGGGCGTCACGTTGAGCCAGGAGGCCCAGGCCTGGGTCAGGACCGCCTATCCCAGGATGCTGGCCGTCCTGGAAACGTATGTGGGCACTCAGCCGCCCCCACTGGCAGCCGGCGCGCCTACGCCGCCCGTGGTCAAGACCCAGCAGCCAAAGAAGAAAAAGAAAAAAACACAGAAATCAGCTCGCCCTCACGTTGTTCCGGCGATCCCAGTGACCCCGGCGACTCCAGCCAAGACGCCCTACCAGATGAGGCAGCTCGCCGAACAGAAGAGGCGGGCGGATCGGCAGGCTGCTGACCGCCGGGTAGAGGAGCACATACGCCGGGTGGAACAGCGCGAATATGAGCGACAGGTGGCCGCCGCCAGACGTCGGCGCGAAGAGGTGAGACGTAGCGAACAGGAGCGCAGGCAGCGGCAAGGCCTGGCAGCCGCCCGGCACCAGGGGGAGCGCGCGGCAGCCCAGGCGCGGGAGGCCGCGCGCCTGGTGCAAGCCCGCCTCGACAGAGAGAATGACCCTCGCATCGGCGTCGGGGGAGTTGAGAACGCTTTGAAACTGCGGCTCCCCAGTCATCTGGGCGAGGGGCTGCTGCAATGCTGGCTGCCCCAGCGCAACGAGCTTCAGTTGCATTCAGCCAGCGGAACGGTCTTCGTCCCCATTCCCCAATTGCTGCGCGACAACCCACAGCTCTGCAAATTTTTGCTCAACCACCTGGGGAGCTTGGAGAACGGGCCTCTTTTGGGAATGCTTCTCGGCTGCCTTCGCAGTCAGCACCTGACCACCACCCCCGAAGTCTTGGATCTTCTGGAACAACTCAACGTGCACACCGCCGCACTTCATGCGACGTATAGTGCGGAAATCCAGCAACAGCTGATGTGGCGGCGGCAGCGGTGTGCCGCCAACTACGGCTATGGCCCAGCAGTAAACAAAGAGGGAACGGCAGAGGCCATCGAAGCGCTTCTCAAGAAGACGCCGAAGCAAGATGCGCCCCACGCGCAGATTGGTGTGGAAGTCTACCGGACACATGAGTGGAATAAGGACACGACCGTAGATGAGCAGGGCCGAGTCAGGGGAGTCATCAACTTCAACCCATTCGAGTACAAATAGGCGGCTTCCCCACCCGCGTCGGCGCGATCTGCTTTAAGGCGTCCAGCAGCCCACAATTCCGCAATCCATTACCACCAGGGCACGGGGCGTGCTGATCTTCGTGCCCATCCTGCGCTCGTGCTTGACGTCGTGCAGCACGCGGGCCATCAGATGCGCCACGTCCTTGATTCAGTCCTGACCCTGGTCATAGGCCCGCAGCGGTTGCCAGATCAGTCACGCCCAGAGGCGTCCTCGAAGCTGGCCGCCAGCCGCTAAGCCGTCGCCTCCACCACTTCACCCCGGTGGCTCCTCGACAGGCCCGCGAGGGTGGGCAGGGTAAGAATGGCGTCCATAACGCTCTTTGAGGCGAATGCAACAGTCAGTGTAACGTCTGAGTTGATGCCGAAAAAGCAGCTAACACCCAGGCTTCCAGCTCTTGGTGTTCTGCCGCTTCCAGTCCTTTAACTGACTGTTGCACTCACGTTTGAGAGCGTGATGGGCCAGATTTTTCAGCCCGTGCCTGGGCTGCGTCAGGCTTTAGGGATCACTTCAAGATCCGCACGCCCTCCGGGAACCTCCTCACGGCTGGCTTTGCCCTGTCCCCGCGCTGGGAGCCTCTCCCTGGCCCGTGTCAGGGCGGTGGCGGCTTCCGGGCCTTGTGAGCCCGCTGACGCTCCTCCGTGCGGGTTTCTGATGGCCACTCAGTGGAAACGCCGCTTCTGGTTTGGAGGCACTTATTAAAATGCTGATTCAGCCTTGAAATAGCTGTGTCAGACGTACGTAGGGGTAACGACAAGATCGATACTGGTGGCGAAGTCAGAATTATCCAACTAACGCGGCAAATCTAGAGATACGTGTCGTTTCTCTGGGTCTTCCGGTCAACCAAGCCACCAGGCGCTCCACATTGATCGCTGCTGCGAGACAGCCCGCTTGAAGTTGAGTCTTCCGTTCACCACGGTACCGAGCCTGACGGAGGCCATAGGCCCTGACTCCCTGTGAAATCGTCCCCTCAATTCCGGCGCGGCGGTGATAGCGGGTCAGCCACGGTTGACCGTGCTGGGCAGTGCGCTGTGCATGTCTGGCCTCAAATAATTCCTGAGGCATCAGGGTCAGTTCGCGAGCGTGGCCACTGACGTTGCGAGTGCAGCGCTGACGTACGGGGCAGTGCAGGCAGTCTCGGCGCGCGAAGCGCACCGAGATCACGGTTCGTTTCGGACGTTCCCTGACCAGCCATTTGCGTGAGACATGACCCTGTGGACAGGTCACTGCCCTGGCTTCCCAGTCGATCTGAAAAGCCTCCGTAGAGAACGCATCTGGTTCTCGGCTTTGCCAGTGTGGGTCAGCCCGGATCGGCCCAATCACTTCAGTCCCCTCAGGATTTGTGCTGGTGATCAGCGACGCCGTGCTGACATAGGCTGAATCGACGAAATGCTCGGCTGGCGTAACCTGTTTTTGACTCAACGCGGTGTGGACGGGTGTCATCGCGTCAATGTCTGCCTGGAATGCGGGGACGGTGTGGACGTGCGTGATCAGGTGCGGCAGTTCGTCGTCGCACGTCTCCGTGAGGTGCACCTTATAGCCGTGCCACCGTCGATTCTTTTTCTGCGCGAACCGCGCCCCTGGGTCATATGGGGAGTTGAAGCGCTCGTAGTGCGGTCCCAACTCTTCAGGATCTCGCAGCCGGACACCGTCCGGCTGGCGCTCAAAGTGATGGTGCCACGCCGCACGCAAAAGGTGAATGGCAGGGAGCGACCGAAGCTGAACGAGGTCCTCGTCCTGTTCCAGGGCGTCGAGGAGACGAAAGCCATCCTGACCCACTTGCTGAAGATAGACCATCCGGTTTGCCTTGCTTTTGGGCAGTCGGAACTCTTCCATGCGCCGCCCATACCGTTCAAACCACGCCTCGGGTACCCAGGGCTTCAGCCATAAGGGATCGACCGTTGCCAGCGCGTTGAGGGCCGCCCGGAGGGTCTCGGCAAGATGTTCGTGACGCGTCAGCACACGAACGCTGGTCAACACATGGGTGGAGTCCGTGCGTTGTTTTCCGCGTGACTTCAACAGGCCGCTCTCCCGGAACCGGGAGAGCATCTGATCCAGCAACAACAGTTCCACATTGCCATTCACCAGCCGGGTTCGGAACTCACTGAGCACCGTATGGTCAAAGCCAGAATCATCCAGGTCCAGACTCAGCGCGTATTTCCAGTCCAACCTGCCCCGAACGGCATCCGCAGCACCCCGGTCGCTGAGTTGTTCCAGGAATTGATAGACGGTGATCAGTGCCAATCGCCACGGAGACCAGGCGGGCTGGCCGTGGCGCGGAAACAGGGCCGCGAAGTCCTGATCCTGATACAGCGCGCCGAACTCGTCGTGCAGCCGCATGATCGTGTTGCCTTTTGGGAATGAGGCACGCGCGACCCGGGCAGTTTCTTCGGGGATGTCACCCCACGGTTGAGGATGCAGGCTCATGGCCTAGTGTGCGCTTCCCTTGCCGCATACAGCGATCACTCTAATTTTGCCGTGCCAGTTGAATAATTCTGACTTCGCCACCAGTATCGATCTTGTCGTTACCCCAGCTTGGCCTTGCAGGCCGCTCTGCACGTCCAGGCCCAGAACACAGGCATGCCGAGCCGCTCGAATGAACTCGAATGGAATAGAAATAAGCGCTGCCGTGATTCGGATCAGTCCACATTTGCAGTTCGCTTGAGCAGCAGGCGGCCCGCCAACGGCAGCACCAGGGCGGTGGCGGCCACCACCAGGGCCGGGTACAGCCCAAAAGCCGCGTAGAAATCCCAATGACCGAGTTTGGGCCAAAGAAAGGACAGAAACGATCCAGTCAGCGCTACTGAAGAAATGATGAGAGAACCCAGAGCGCGTCCGGTGCGGGCAAATCCCATGATGGCCACCACCCCGGTCACGATGGCGGCCAGCAGCCACAGGCTCACCAGACCAATCTGAACCAGGCTCAGCGTCACTGCCCACCGCCCAGACCGGCAATCACGATCATGGGGGCCGTTGATTTCACCGACGCCACCCGGAGGATGCTCTGGGTGTTCTCCGGCATCTTGAATGTCGCGCCGAGGCCGCCGAGTAGGGTCTGGGCCAGCGAGGCCGCCGAGGGGCCGCTCAGGGTGTGGCCGTCGCCAAGGTTGATGGTGGTGCCGCTTCCCCCCTTGAGCGCAGCGGCAGCAGCGTTCTGAACGTAGGTGTTGAGCGCGTTGGCGCTGTTCTGCGCTGCGTCCAGGGCCAGGGTGGGGGCGAAGACTTCGACGGCGGCGGGAATCCCCTGGGTCAACCCATTGCCGTCACGGGCGTAAGCCAGCGCGTCAACCTGATGGATGTTCCCGTCCGGCGCGATGTAGCGCCGAAACAGAATGTCCACCCGCGCAAGAGCGGCATTGACCGTCGCCACCCCCACGAAGGAGCCACCCTCAGCAGTCACGGCCACCACCGGCACGGAACCGCCATTGGGCGTGCGAATGCCAGTCAGCAGGGTGGCCGCAATCTGTTGCAACGGCGTGAACGGCCCGGTTGCCCCAATCTTCGAGGCTGGGTTGGCGGTGTCCGAACCGAAGGGGGTTTCCGTTCCCGTTGACGTGGAGGTAGGCGGTGGGGTTACGGCGGAGGTGGGCTGATCTGCCGGCCCCGCCTGGGGTTTGCGCTCATAGACCATGCCGCGAGCGAAGGCCGTGGGGCTGGAGGCGGCGGACCCAGTGACCGTGGTGCCTGGAGGGTCTTGAGGGGCAGCTTCCTCCGAAGCAGCGCTAGGCAGTGATCTGAAGTCGCCCCCGAAGGGCGTGGTCGCCTCGGCGCTGTCCGGTGGAGCCGGAGCGGGGGCTGCCGGGGTGTCACTGCCAGCAACGTTCAGCGGTGGGGGAAGGGCAGGCGCGGGCGCCTTGAGGACCACTGGAGAGGGTATCGGGGTGATCGGGACAGGTGCAGTCGTCCCGACCGGACTGGGAGATGCTGGAGGCTTCTGGGCTGTTGGAGCGCTCAGGCGGGGCGTGGTCACGGGAGGCGCTGGCCTGCTCGAGGGTGGAGTGGCGCTTGGCCCCGCTTCAGGGGGCCGCGCGGCAACCACCGAATCGCCCCCAAAAGGCAGCACCTCTGGCGGTTCAGAGGAGGGCGCATACAACAAGTTTTGGGGGGCCACAGTGCTGGGGGAAGTCGCCCCGCGTTGAGGCTGAAAACCAGAGGTCGTGCGGGCTGTATCGGCCACCGGTTGAAAGTCGGCGGACCTGACGGGAGCCACCGGCACGCTGGGCGGTGGAGGCGGATTCTGAGTGGTGGTCAGCGCCTTGGGCCTGGCCGGGGTGGTGGCCGAAGGGCTCTTTGCCGCTGGGGAGAGGGGAGCAGCCACAGTCTTGTTGGCACGGACCTGGCGGAGCTGCTCACGCGAACGCTCCAGCGCCTCTTTGCTGGCCGGGTCCGTGACGGGTGTGGGAGACGCGTCCGGCAAGGTGCTGGGAGCCGCTGTGGTGGCAACGAGGGCAGATTTCCCGTCGAGTTTCGGCAGCGCATAGATGGCGGTCAACAGGCCGCCCAGGGCCAGCAGGCCCAGCATGCCGTAGACCGGCGCTTTCTGTTTGTCCAGCACCCAGCGGCCGTCAGGGGTCTGACGCATCAACAGCACGCGCCGGGTGTCGCGGCTGCGTTCCCGGCGGCGGGCGGCGGCGGAGGACGGCAGGTCCAGGCCACGCCGCAGGCGCCGGGTTTCCTGAACTAGCTCACGGGCCAGCGCCGGATTCCTGGCATTGAGCTTGGCCAGAAACGGTGCAAACTCCTGGCTGTCCGGTTCCGGCACCCCGGCGAAACCTTCGGCCTGGACGCCCTCCAGAAAACGGTCTTTGAGGGCCTGCCAGGACACTCCCTGCGTCTCCCCGGTGGCTGTGGATTCAGGAGTTGGAGATGGGGTGGCCGCAGCAACGCCCTGGGGGTCCGCAGACGACTGTTTTTCCATACCCATACCCTAGCAAAGATTATAAATATTTATGTTAATATTCACAGGTCGAACGCCGCCAGGCGTGGACGGCCATCCGCAGGAGGAAACAGTATGGAGAAACGGAACATCCAGAAGGCCGCGTTCATGACGCTGGTGTTGATGGTGATGGGAAGCGCGTGGGCCGCCCCTGGAGCGGTCAACGTCGGCAGCGATCCCGTTGGCGTCTTCAGGAACATCGGCTGCTGGATCGTGGGCATTCTCTCCAGCCCCGCCCTGGTGGCGGTGGCCGGCGCCATTTTGCTGCTGACCTTCGGTTGGGGGAAGTTGGCCGGGGAGATGAATGCGTTCACCAATTTCAAGAACGGCGTGATCGGGGCCGTGATCGTGCTGTCGGCGGCGGCCATCAGCACCGCCCTGTTCGGCGCGGGCTGCGCAGCACCGACGGGAGGATAAGCCCATGACCTCGCATGGTTAAAGCGGCCACGGGCGAAGCCAACCCGCTGCGCCACCGGTGTTACATGACCAGGGGCCGCTTCGGGTTTATTTCGTACATCGACTTCTCGGACCTCATCGTGCTGGGCGCGGTGTTCTACTTCTCGACCATGCTCAGCGCCAAGCTGTTTGTCAGTCCAGCTCCCAAACTGCTGCTGTGCCTGGCACTGCTGCTGGCCGCCTGGTTCATCAATTTTGGCGTTAAGCGGCTGCTGCTGCCGTATCCGGGTGTGGTGGAACATTTTATCAACTGGTGGTTCAGCGGCGTGGACAGCCTGGAGCCCGATGTGGACGAGCGGCCCGTGCCGCTGCTGGTGACCCGTGAGATGCAGGTGGGCCACGCCATCGGCCGGGCTGCCGGTCTGGTCCGAACCCAGCGCCCAACACCCCGGTCAACAAGGAGGGAGCGCCGTGTTCGCAAAGAGGCGAAAAAAGTCCGCTAGCGGGCCATTGGGAAGCCTGCCCATTGCCAGAGCCTTTGGGTACTGGGACGTGCATGACCACATCATGTTCTTGCAAGACGGGCGGCAGCTGTACGGCGTCTACTTCGAGCCGCCCAGCCACCTCCACTACACGGCGGACGATCTGCTGCGGCGGCAAAGCACCCTGGCGACCGTGTTTGACCTGGTCGTGCCCGACGGTGAGACATTGACGACCTACACCAGCCTGCGGGGGGCGCTGGACGAGGATCTGGCCGATACCCGGCGCTATGCCCAGACCTGCACCGATCCGGCGCTGCGCGAGCTGACCGAGGCCCGCGCCGACCTGCTGGAACAAAAAATCCTGGCCGGTGAAGTCAGCCACTGGCGCTTCTTTCTGACGGTGACGGTGACGCCCCCCGCCGACGCGCGCTTCGAGGTGGGGTCCACCCCGGCCGTCCAGGAGGTGACGCGCGCCGCAGAGCAGGCCCAGGGCCTTCAAAGTGCGGCGGTGGCCCAGCTCAGTGCCGCCGGGTTCGCGGCCCGGCCCATGACCGGGCAGGACGTGTACGCGGAGTGCTTTTACTGGCTCAATCCCGGCTGGCCCCAGGCCCCGCAGTTCATCCCGCAGGGAGAACGTGAACTTCACAGCCTGCGCCGGGGCCGCCCGGACCACCTGACCTTTTTGCGCCAGGTGGGCGCCACCGTTATGGACAATACAGAGTCAGGCGGCCCCATCGTGGGCGACCGCTTCGTGGCCGTGATCTCGCTGGGCCGCCTGCCGGAATACACCGAGACGGGCTACCTCGCGGCGCTGACCGACACCCTCTCGGGCACGTATTACGTGGTGGTGCAGGCCACCCGCGAGAACGATTACGACGTGTCCAACGAGCTGGAAAAGAAGAAGGGGGACCTGTGGCTGCGCGTGAAAGCGCCCGGTGTCGTTCCCAACGGCAGGGCCACCAACCTGCTCGCCGAGGTGGAGGCCGCCCAGCAGCTCGACGGCTACGAGTCCCGCTTCGTGGCGGGCGTCTCGGTGGTGTTGATTGCGGGCAGCCCCCAGGAGTTGGAGCGCATGAAACGCCAGGCGCGCGGCAACATGGCGCGGTTGCGCGCCGGCGTCCCCATCGATTACGGCTACCAGTCCATCGCCCAGTACCGCGCCCTCGCGCCGTTTGCGGGCGGCCTGAGCAAGTTCCAGTTTCAGCCGTACACCAGTAGCGTCGTTGACCTGTTTCCCCCGGTGGCCCCGTGGAAGGGGTTTGACGAGGGGGCCATCACGTTTCAGGGCCGCGACAGGTCACTGATCAAATTTGATCTGTGGACACCCCGGACCAGGACGGCGCACTGGGCGGTCTTTGCGCCCACCGGGTCAGGCAAGACGGTGTTGGCGCTGAGCGTGCTGAGCGCCCACCTCACCAAGTATGACGACGCCATTCTGGTGGTCACCGATGCCAAGGAGGATTTCCGCTACTTCTTTAAAACCCTGCGTGACAGTCAGATCATTGATTTCGGCTATAAATCGGGCAACCAGCTCAACATTTTCGACTTGGCAGAGGGTGAAACCGAACCCGACGGCACGAAACTCTCGGCCATTCTCTCGTTTGTCCGGCTCTTTGTCAGCGAACCCGCCGATCCAAAGGAGGCCGATTACGAGGACGTGGCAATGACCGAGGCGACGATGGCGGTCTACCACAAGTTCAAGAACCGGGGCCGCTGGCCGCAGCTGAGCGATCTGGAGGCCATGTTGGGGACCATCGAAAATTACACCGACAGCGGGAAGAACATGCCCGCCGTTGTGATCGGGGCGGCGCGCAGCGTGGGCATCCGCCTGAGAAAGGCCCTGGGTGCAAGTCCGGTGGCGCCGTTTGTGGACTGTCAGTCCAACGTCAACCTCCATGCCCGGCGCATCTACCTCAACACCTCTGGGATCCCGGAGGGCGACACGCTGATGCGCCGCGTGGCCCACCACATCGTCAAGAGCGTGATGTGGAACCGGGCCAAGCACTCCGCGCGGGCCACGCCCAAATTCTTCTTTATCGACGAATTCGAGAACCAGATCCAGAGTCCGCGCGAGCTGGGCGATATCAAGGACATGCTGCGGGTGTTTCGGAGCTTCGGGGTCAGCCTGGGCATCGGCACGCAAGACGCGCAGGCCTCGCAGCATTTCGGCGGCCTGATGGACAGCTTCAACCACCTGTTCATCGGCGGCTATTCCAGGAAGGTGGTGGAGGGTGATGAGCGGACCCCCGGCGTGGTGGACGCCCTGAGCCTGCCGCCGGTCATGAAGGAGAAATTGCCTGAACTCCGGGCCGTGCCCGGCCAGTACGCCGAGTTTGCCCTGCTGGTCAACCTGGGCGGCGGCGAGGGGCGGGTGGGCGACATCGTGCAGGTGGAAGAGAGCAAGCTCGCGCTGTGGCTCTTCGCCAGCGGCAAGGATGAGGTGGCAAAAAAGGACGCTTACATCGCCGAGAACCACGGCAACGTCATGGACGGGGTGCGCCAGCTGGTCCATGACCTCTACGGAGCGGGCCGGTGAGGGCCAGGGCGTTGGGTCTGACCCTGCTGCTGACGGCGGCGGCCCCTGCCCAGGCGGCCGGGTGGGATGACCTGGGAGGGCTGCTCCAGCAGGCGTGTTCGGCGGGTGGCGTGGCCGGCGTCGCCGTCAACACCGGTGAAACCCTGAAATGGGTGTGTCAGCTCCGGTCCATGCACGCCTTTATCAGCAATAACATCATCAATGGTGACTGGCAGGGCTTTGCCAGGGACGTGGTGGGCCAGTACGCGGGCGAATTTCTCGGCCAGCTCGGCGAGTATCTGGGGGTGGGGCAACTCAACGCCTATACGGAGAAGCTGAACGAGGCCTTGCAGGGCAACTACACTGGGTTCCGCAGCGCTATGTACGGCGCGGTGAACGACATCATGAAGGCCCGGCAAGACGTCAACACGCCCTTTCCCAAGGACACGGCCGGCGGCATCGCGGCCACCGCGATCCACAGCAATCCCAATCTGGCGCTTAGCAACCGCCTGGCCCGGCTGCAAGACGCGATGGACGCGGCAGACGGCCTGGAGAAGGCCTTCAAGGCCAAGAAGACCCAGGACGAAGCCACCAGAGCGCTGGAAGCGAACACGGCGGGCGCGCTGTCCAATGCCACGGGTGTGATTGGGATTCCTGGGGTGGGGACGGGTGTGGCCGACCGCCTGGCGGGCGACGCCGCTACAGCCCTGAGCGCCCGTGAGGTGGCTGAAATTCAGGTGCGGCTGGGCGCGGAACAGCTCAAGCAGGACGCCACCATGAGCGTGGCGCTGCTCAACCAGCTCAGCGAGGTGGTGCAGCAACAGGTGATGACCAACACCCACCTCTTGATGGAGCGCAACCAGCGCGAGGAGGAGATGGTGTCCCAGGAAGAGCAGCTCAACCGCGAGGTGGAGGCGCTGGCGCAGGAAAACGTGGACGCCGCCGTCGAGAACGGCCAGAACATCACTGGCGCGTATGCCAATGCCGCGTCGGTGTTCAAGACGGGGGAGCCGCTCGATTTCGCAGGGGCCGCGCCGTGAAGACCCTGCTGGCTTTGATGGCGCTGTTCTGGGTCGGCTCGTTTGCCGGGGCGGCCACCGACGTGGAGGCCGAAATCACCCAGACCCACCAGCAGGTTCAGGCGTATGTGGACCGGACGGTGGGCACCTTCGAGTCCTACCAGCAGTACACCCTGGGCGATCCGGTCGCCAAACTGATGGAGGTGGCGGTGGCGGCCAAACGGGCCGGGCTGCCGGCCATGATGATGTCGCTGGCCACCATCATTGCGATGGTGGGCTTTTTCGTCCGGGGCTGGGCCATTTTGACCACGGGCGATGCGGTGGGCAAGCGGGGCGTCCTGGTGCAGGCGGTGGTGGTGGCCGTGCTGCTCAGCCTCTCGTTCAACAATCCCCTCAACAAGAGCGTCAGCTACGGCGCGCTTCAAAGCTGGAACAACGCCCTGCACTGGTCCAACGCCAAGTTCACCGGCGCGATGGACGCCAAACTCGCCGAATCGAGCAAGATTATGGTGGGCCTGCTGGGCAAGGTGGCCGTCACCGCCACCACCCTGGCCGCGCCGGAACTACGCGCGGTGGGGGCCGCGTCCGGCAAGGCGGCGGTGGGCAGCGCCGTCAAGGGCGTGGCGAAAAAAGCGGGCGGCTATATGTCCCGGATCGCCGCCAAGCTCAACTTCTCGTTGCTGTTCATGCAGGGCCTGGTGGTGGCCTACGCCCAGATCATCTACATTTCCGGCATCGCGGTGCTGGTGGGGGTCTACCTGTTCCCGGTGGCCGCCGCGCTGACGCTGTGGGGGCAGACCCGCCCCATCTGGATGATCGTCGGCAGCTTCCTGTCGGCCTGGGCCATCGCCATGATCCTGCCGCTGGTCACGTACCTGAGCATCGACAAGGTGTTCGTGGAGCCGGCGCGGATGGCCGCCGTGTACAGCGACAAGATCGACACGGCGGTCAGGACGGCGGGGCTGCAATCGTCCATCGTGGGCGAAACCTTTGACCGCGAACTGGACCGCAGCGTCTCGGAGTGCAAGGCCAGGCAGGAGGCCGATCCCAACGTGTCCTGCGTCAGCGATTCCAACCAGGGCATGCTCAAGTCGCTGTACGCGGCGGTGAAGGGGGCGGTGATGCCAGGGCTGGACATCCTGACCGGCGTGGTGAGCGACCTGCTCAAAACCATCGGCTCGGCGGTGATCCAGATTTTCTGGGGGGCGGTGTTCTACCTGTTCGCCATCCTGGCTATTTTTGCCACCGCCGCCTTGATCACCAATGTCCTGGGCGGTGCGGCCACCAACTTGGGGAACGCCATCAAGGGCCGGGTGACCCAGTGAAAGCGCTGCTGACCCTGAGCCTTGCCAGTGCCGGCCTGGCCGGGGCGTCGGGCTACGGCACCCTGATCGACGCCATTGAGAAGGCCCAGTTCCGGGTGATCGTGTATGCCCCCAGCATTTACGACCAGGAGCTGGCCGAGTCCCTGAGACGGGCGCGGCTCGATCCCATTCGCAAAGTGAGCGTGCGGATCTTGTCGGTGCCCTTTTACAACTTTCAGCCCAAGAGTTTCATGCTGTCCCTGGCGCTGGCCGGGGTTCCCGTCTACGAGGCGCAGATTCCCTCGCTCGGCGGCGTGGTGATCGTGGACAACGGGGGGTGGACCGGCCCCGCCCTGGGCAAAGACATGAATGCCAGCGTCGCGGCGATGTCGCTCCAGGAGATCAACACCTCCCTGAAATGGTTCGAGCGCACCATCCCATCCGCCCAGGTGCTGACTCAGGTTGAAGCCTATGAACGGCTCAAAAAGGTGACCCCATGACCCTCCTCCTGTTGAACGACGCTAAACGGACGCCTGAGCCTGTCGCCGCCGAGAGGGGCCGCTCTCGTTGGCCGAGCAGCGCCTATACTGTGGGCCTGCTGCTCCTCAACCTTGCCGCGCTGAGCCTGGCGTTCTTCGATGCCAAGGGAGTGGTGGTGCTGGTCCTGAGCTTGATGTACACCGCCCACCTGCGGCTGCTGCTGACCTCGCGCGCCGAGCAGCGCCGAACGAACGCGCTGCTCGAAGAGTGGTTGGACCCCGCGCCTGCTCTACCCCAGGAGGAGCGCCCATGCAAAACCTGAGCCTGGGCGAGTTGGCGCCGGAGCCTGGGCGAACCCTGGTGCGCCGGACGGTTACGCTGCGCCGCATCGAGGCGGGGGAGGTCACCCAGATCGAGTTGCTGGACGAGTATGGCGGTGGGGAACCGGCCCAGGATCAGGGCGCCGCTCCGCCGCCGATTGAGGAGCCGTGAGCGTGCCGGGCGATCAGGTGCTGGAGCGGGTTCAGGCCGACTATGACCGCCTGCTGAACATCCTGCCCACGGATATTGGGGCCAAATTGCGCCCGGTCATCCATGAGGCCGAGGAGGCGAAGCTGCGGTTTGGAAGACCTTTGAAGATCAAGCATCACGGTCAGTGGCAGCGCTACGACGATCTGGTGGTCACTCAGCTGCACCTGACCGAATTTCGCTCCAATTTCGACGGCATCCGGGACGACAACCGCGCCGGGATTGACGGAACCGGCCACCGGATCAGCCGTATTCCCAGCGCCGACGGTCAGGGAACCGACGGCTTCAACCTGCGAATTGCGCGGTTCTACGGGGGCGTGGCCGACGTGCTGCGGCCCTACCTGCACGCGAGTCCGTCCATGCTGATCTGCGGCCTGGCGGGCAAGGGCAAAAGCACGGTGCTGCGCGACGTGGCGCGCATCATTGCCGAGAAGTACGACGCCAACGTCACCATCGTGGACACCTCCAACGAGGTGGCCGGGGATGGGCGCGTGCCGCATCCCGGCATCGGGGAAGCCGACCGCTATTTCGTTCCGGTCAAAGCCCAGCAGCATGAGGTCATGCTGGAAGTGATTGCCAACAACAGCGCCCATATCGTGGTGATCGATGAGGTCCAGACCGAAGTTGAGGCCGAGGCGATCCGTTCACTCAGTGTCAAAGCGGTCTTCACGGCCACCACCCATGGCAGTGATCTGGTCAAGATTATTCAGAATGGCCCCCTCCAGGCGCTGTTTCATCCGGAACCGGTGTTCAGGTGGGCCTTGATGATTCCCGAACTGGGGCACTATCACCTCTACGATCTGGCACAGGCGGTCAGGGCCGTGAACGCGGGCTGTCCGCTGGAAGCCCTGGCACGGTTTTACGCCAAGGTGGAGGGCGGAGCCACGCCGTCGGGGGCGGCCCAGACCGTGAGCGAGGCCGTGTGACGATGTTCTCCAGGAAGAACCTTTTTATTCTCGCCGGCGCTCTCGCGCTCCTGGCGACCCTGACCGTGTTCTTCGTGGGCAGAAAGGAACGGCATGCGCTGAGTGACCGGAATGTCATGCGGGCCGTGCAGGAGCGCATGATCCGGCCAGGGAGACTCTGTCTGCCCACCTACGTCAAGTTTGGGAAGGCCGAATCCCTGCCGACGGATGAAAAGAGTGCGCGCGAGGTGGCCGATCTGTCCGCGCTGGGACTGGTGCAGGCGGACGCCGAGCAGACCACCAGTGAGCAACTTGTTCTGCGGGTGACGGCGAAAGGTCAGCCCTTCGTTGATGGCGGCAAGCTGTGCCTGGCCCAGTACCGGTACGGCCGTCTGAAAGGCACAGCGGATCAGCGCGTGAGCGAGGGCGGCAGGGGCATGATCAACGCAAAAATCGAGCCGATCATTGAACCCCTCCCAGGGGTGAATCCCGACTGGTTGAGCGGCATTCACAGTATCGTTTCGATACGCGGGATGGACGCTGAACTGGTGGACACCGCGCAGGGGTGGACAGCCAACAGCGTCAGTCTGTACTGATGGATCAACAGGGGAGGGGGCATGAAGATCGTCTGGTTCATGTTGGAAGCCGTTGCCGCCGTTGTCCGGGCGGTCTTCGCCGCGTTGGGTCTGGCCCTGAAGAACCAGGACGAATTGAACCGCTACCGTCAAGTGGACGACCGGAACGGGTACGACGATTAGGTGACGGCTGGAGCGTATCTCAGAGGATCTGCATTGACTTCATGGCTTGAAAACTATTTTATAAGTTTAATCGTTTACTATTCCGAAGAGGGATCAATCCTGACAGAAGCCTAAAAAGTGTGCTGGGGGCGGGGATGCGAGCTGTTGGTGCGCCGCCCGCTGCTCCTAAGGGTGTGGCAAGTTTGTGTGTTGAGCTGAGTCGTGGGAAGCTCAACACACAAACTTGCCACAAGCCGTTAGATCCCATATCACCAGGTGAACTCCGACTGCTAGCAAAATGCCGCCGGGCTTCACACGCCTGTGCGAGCGTGGCCCACACGTGTCAGGGTGAACCCCACCAGTGTCAGTACCGCCAGCCCCAGCAGTGCCCACGGCCCGGCGGCCCCGAGGCCATCAGCCAGCGCGCCCAGGGGGTTGCTCCAGCCCACGCGGTCTCCCAGCCACCCCAGTGAAGCGACGGCGGCCAGTGACGCTCCCGCCACCCGCACCGGGGGATACAGCCGGGTTTGCGCCAGCAGGATCAGCCACGGCATGGTCACGGCGATCACCACGAGCTGCATCGCCTCAATGCCCAGATTGAAGCCCAGCAGACTGAGGGCGGTTTGCCACGAACTGAGCTTCAACTCAGCCAGCGTGTACGAGAAGGCCAGGCCGTGAATCAGGCCGAATCCCCCCGCGATCACCAGTTCACGTCCGGGGAAGATGGGGCACAGGGCGTGGATGGCCGACACCAGGATGGACACGGCGATCAGCGCCTCGATGGGTTGGTCTGGCACGTTCACCAGGCGCAGGGTGCCCAGGATCAGGGTCAGCGAGTGGCCCACCGTGAAGGCGGTGGTGATCTTGAGGATGTTCAGCAGCGAGCGCCGCGTGCCGCCAAAGCCGCCCCAGCGCCGCGTGAGGGCGATCAGCGGGGCCGGCAGCAGCAACGTCAGCAGGAACAGCAGGTGATCGGTCCCCTCGGCAATGTGAGTCATGCCCAGCTTGAAGATGCCGATGAAGCCCTGCCACGCGCTGCCGCCCTCCACGTTGACCGGGAGTTGCAGCACCTGGCCGCTCTGGGGGTCTGCGCGGATGACGCCCACTTCCACGTCCTCGTCACCGCCCTCGTTGTTCAGACCGCGCTCCCAGTCGCGCCGCACCGACACCAGGACCGAGTGCGATTTCACCTCGCGCACGATGGCGTCGTACTGGAGGGTGAAATCGCGCACGCTCGCGCCTGCCGGGGGGGTCAGACGCGCGGACACCACGAATTCCTGATACGGGCCGGTGGCCGCCTGCTGCACGGACGACAGCTCAGGCTGGCCGATCTCCACTTTCCACGCCTGGCCATTCGTTCCAGTCAGCGCGAGGTGGTCCGCGAGGTAGGTCCGCAGGGGCTGACTGTACTGCGTCAATGCCTGTGCGTTGCTCACCAGCTTCCAGTTGGTGGCGAGTTGCAATTCATTCAGCGGCAGGGCAAGTTCCGCCGCGACGTAATCGCTGTGCAGGTCAAGTTGGACGGTGGTCGTCGGCATCGGGTGGGCGAGGCCGCGTCCGGTGAATAAAACGAGAACGAAGGCCAGCCACCAGGTCAGGGACGCAAGGGGGGTGCGGTGTAGACGGATCACAAGTTCACCTCTTTGCACGGAGAGACCGGGCTGCGCAACCAGCTCACGAGCGGTTCACCGTGTAGTTGACCGTCAATTGCTGGCCGTCGTTGCTGCGCTGCTGGCCGGTCACGCCGTACTGCCAGCCCGCGCCGGGCAGCAGGAAGATGTTGGCCGTCCACTGGCCCTTGGCAGGCTGATAGCGGTTCTGATAACTCAGGGTCTGAGCGCCCACCGTGTCCCTTCGTTTGGCCGTGGCGTAGATCTTGAGGACGGCATTGCCGGTTTTTAGGTCAGCGTAGGGCGGTACTTCAATCTTGCCCAGCGTCCAACCGGCGGCCACATCGCCGAGCTTGAGGGTGGACTGCTTCAGCACCCGTCCCGCGTAGGCCCTTGCCTCGGCGTCGGTGATCCTGCCATCAGTATTGGCGTCCAGCGAGGTCAGCACTGTACCGGCCACCTGACTGCCGGGGGTCACGTCCAGTTCCAGTTGCACCGCGCCCGGCGCGAGGGTCAGGTACGCGCCCTGCACCACCTCGTCCACCGGATGCGCCTGGGCAACGGGCAACAGCAGTGCGGCCAGCGTCAGGGCGAGCTTTCTCATCTCTGCACCGCCCTACTTGACCAGCGCCGAGCCGTAATCGTCCGTCGGATCGCGGTACATGCTGTGGATGTGGTTGGCCGAGTTGCCGCCCATGCTCTGCGGCGAGAACTCAATCAGGACGGTGGGGCCGGTCACGCGGTAGTAGGCGTCGCCCGCCGCCGAGGTGGGGCCGTACCACGCGAAAGACGTGCTGTCCAGGTTCTTCTCAATATCGGCCATCTTGGGGGCCAGATCATCATCATTCAGGGCATTGAGCCTTTCTTTGATCAGGGTCAGGAAGGCGGTTTTCTGCGCGGCGGTCATGGCGCTGCCGGGCAGGCCCTCAGCCTGGAGGGTCTTGCCGTCCTGGCCTGGCCCCAGCACCAGGTCAATGCTCTTGGTGCTGATCACTGCTTTGGCCTGCTGCGCCGCGTCCAGGCTGCTCAGCAGGGCGAAGGCGTCTTTGACCTCCTGCGGCACGTCTTCCACGACGGCCACCGTCTGTCCGTTGATGGTGGTGTAAATCGGCTGTCCGCCCGTCAAACTCGGAGCCAGAGTGATATTGCCGCCCGCCACGGTGGCGTTGATGGCCAGGTGATGCCCGCCGAACTGCAAGGTCCAGGCGGTGGTGGCCGATGGGGTGCCCAGGAACGACACGTAATACTCGTCACTGCCAAATTGCAGGTTGCCGCCACCCTGACTTTTAAGGATGTCGTCGGCGGCCATCTGCTGCTGCACCATCTTCACGCCGTCCGCGCTCAAGACGGTGCCGAGGAGGGTGGTCAGGGCCGTGCGCTGGGCAGCGCTCAGATCGCCCCATTTCACGCCGTCGCGCTGAAAGATGCCGGTGGGAAAGTTGGACCATTTGGCCCGCTGGGCGCTGTCGGTGTAGGCGAAGCTGACGGCGTTCTTCTGCGTGGCACTGAGGGTCGACAGGAAAGCGTTGGCGGCGGCCACGACTTTGGTGGTCTGCGCGTCGGCAGGCGTGGTGACGGCGGGACCAGGAGTCACCGTGGTGCCGGTGGTCCCCGTCTGGGCACTGGAGTTACACGCGCTCAGGGCGGCGGTCAGGAGCAGGGCAAAAATTGAATACTTGGGTTTCATAGCAAACCTCCAGGAACAGCAGGAAATCCTTGGTGCGCGGCGCGTTGAATGCGCACCCACGGGAGTCAGCATGCGGGCCGCCCGTTCAGGCTCGATGCGTAGATTGTGAAGATTGGACGCAGACGAGGTGGGCCGGGTCCAGCCCACGCCACCGGACACGGTCCAGTGGTGCGGGAGGCTGCGTTGTCCCGGCGGCCTATTTCAGCGAGGTCCAGGCCGCGCCGTACTCGTTGCCAGGATCCCGGTAGACCGTGTGAACATGATTGATCCCGTTCGCCTGAATGCCGCTTCCCGGGCGATCTACCATCTGGTGGGCAAACTCGATGTGCAGGGTTGGGCCCGTGACGCGGAAGTACACCGGGCTGGGATTGGTGATGTTCCCGTGCCAGGCAAAGTAGGTCTGATCCAGGTTCGCCCTGATCAGGGCCAGCTTGGGTGCCGCGTCAGCCGCGTTCAGCATGCCTACCCATTCCCCGATCAGATCGAGCAGGAGGGCCTGCTGATCCGCTGTCATCTCGGAGGCGGGCAGGCCCTCGGGTTGCAGGATCTTGCCGTCCTGACCTGGCCCCAGCACCAGGTCACTGATCTGGTAAGACAGGGTTGCTTTCTGCTGCTGTGCGGCGCTGAGCGCGTTCATCAGCTTGAAGGCCTTATCGTTTTCGTCCCCCAGTGGACGCACGGTCTGACCGTTGCGGGTGAACGTGGCGGGCTGATCCCCGGTCAGGGTCGGGGTGAGCGAGACGTTCGGCCCCACCACCACGGCGTTGAGGCCCAGGTGGTGACCGCCGAACTGCACCATCCAGGGCGCGCTAGCACTCGGCGTCCCAAAGATGCCGAGGGTGTAAAAGGCGGTGCCGTCGTCGTAAGGGGTGCCACTCTCGGAGAGCACCTGATCGGAATCTATGATGTCGATAACTTTCTGGTAGCCCTCGGGACTGAGCACAACCTTCAGGACGTTCATGGCGGCGGTGCGCTGCGGAGCGCTCAGGCTGCCGAGCGTCAGGCCGGGGCGCGGCACGTCGCTGACCGGATAATTTGACAAGACCGCCTTGCCATACTGCTCACCGACGAAGGTGGCCTGGCCATTCATGCCGCCTTTGAACTGGGCAGCGGTGGCGGTCTGCTGCGGGGTGAAGTCAAACTGCCCCTTTGTCCGCTGGTCGGCGTTCAGCATGTTCAGGAAGGTTTGGGTGGCCGCCACGATGGCCAACGTCTGGGCGTCCGTGGTCTGGGGCGCTGTGGAGGGGGTCGCCGCAGCAGACGGACTTCCGGCCCCACCGGCTGTGGCGGTCAGGGCAGCAGAGGTGAGCAACAGGGTGAGCAGCATGGCGTTCTTCATCATCAGGCTCCTTTTATGCGTCAGCGGCGGGCGACCTGATAGGTCACGGTCAGTCCTTGCCCGTCGCTGCTGTGCTGCTGCCTGGACACCTGGTACCACCAGTCCGCGCCGGGCAACAGGAAGATGTTGGCCATCCACCGGCTTTTCACCGGCTGATAGCGGTTTTGGTAGGCCACCGTGTCCGCTCCGGCCCGGTCCGGGCGCGTGGTCACGGCGTAAATCTTCACGACACCATTGCCACTGAGCAGGTGCTGATACGGCGGCATGATCACCTGATTCAGCGTCCACGGCATGGCCTTACCGCCCACCGTCACGCTGGACTGTGCCAGAACTCGTCCGGCGAAGGTTCGGGCTTCGGCGGCGCTGAGCTGCCCGTCGGCGTCCGCATCAATGGCCCTGACTACCGCGCCAGCCACCTGGCTGCCGGGTGCCAGATCCAGTTCGAGGCGGATTGCGCCCGGTGTCAGGGTGAGGTAAGCCTCCTGGAGCAGTTCGTCCACGGGATGGGCCTGGGCGACGCCACACAGCGCCGCCAGGAACGTCCATCCGCCTCGCTTCAGCACGCCGGTGTCACTTCGTCCAGGCCGCGCCGTACTCGTTGGTCGGATCGCGGTACATGTTGTGCAGGTGGTTGCTGGGATCACCGTCGTTGGCCTGCGGCGAGAACTCGATAATCGCCGTGGGGCCGGTGATTCGGAAATAGGCGGAGCTGCCCGCCGTCGTCGGTCCCCACCAGGCGAAAGAGGTCTGATCCAGATTTTTCTGGATGTCCGCCATCTTCACCGCGAGGTCGTCGGCATTCAGAATGCCCAGGCGATCCTGGATGAGGGCAAGGAACAGCGTTTTCTGCGCAGCGGTCATGGCACTACCGGGCAACCCTTCGGGCTGGAGGGTCTTGCCGTCCTGGCCCGGCCCCAGTACGAGGTCGATGCGGGTCGTGCTGATGACTGCTTTGGCTTTCTGCGCGGCGCTCAGGCTGCCCAGCATGGCCTCGGCGGCCTTCATCTCGATAGGCACCTGCGGGATAATGGTCACGACCTGGCCGTCACGGAGGATCTTCACGGGTTCACCGCCCGTCAGGCTGGGCGAGAGGGTGACGTTGTCGCCCACGACGGTGGCGTTGATCGCCAGGTGATGACCACCGAACTGCATCATCCACTGTGTGGTGGCCGACGGTGTCCCCAGGAACGACACGAAGTAATTATCGCTGCCGAAACTGACTGAGGGGAGGCTGCCGCTGGCCCCTCCGGCTGCGGGCGGCTGTCCGCCTGCGGGCGGGTTGGTAGGTCGATCCGAGCCAGCTCCAGCTGCCGGGGCTGCCGTAGCACCGGCTGGCTCGCTGCTGGCGATGCCGCTGCCGTCAGTGCGGTTCGGGGCCGTTTTGAGCACCTCGTCGGCGGCCATCTGACCTTTGACCATGTCCACACCTGCCGGGCTTAGCACCGCGCCCAGCAGGGTCATCAGCGCGGCGCGCTGTGCAGTGTTCAGGTCACCCCACCGCACGCCCACACGGTTGAAGGCCCCCTGAGGGAAGTTCGACCAGCGCACCCGTTGCGCCGAATCGGTGAAGGCGAACATCACGGCCTTTTTCTGCGCGTCGCTGAGGGTGACGAGAAAGGCATTGGCGGCAGCCACGATTTTGGTGGTCTGGGCGTCGGCGGCGGCATTGGCGGCGGCCACGGGCGCACCTGCCCCGCCTGCCGAGGCCAGCGACAACGTGAGCAGGGAAACGCTGCCGAGTGCAGCGGCTATTACGGCGGAAATCAACGGTCTATTCATGGCGAACCTGCCTTGAATGAGGACGAGGAGGGAAGAAAAGGGAAGGCCTGTCGGTGTGCCGCCTTCATACTGACCTGAGCTTGTAACGGTTCTGTAAATAAAGCCCGCATGAATTACACAAATTTCGTGAAGATGTGTGAAGTGGCGGCTGTTTCGCTCAAAATTGGGGCGGCGCAGCCCTTGCCAGCGCCGCAGCTGGGGAAGCTTCTCACCGTTACTCATTCCTTCGGACTTTGGCGCAGCTCAGGTGTTCCGGGACAGGATCAGTTCAGCGCGCAATCCGCCGCCCGGTGAGGTGAGCAGCATCAACTTCCCCCCATGCGCCTCCGCGATGGCCTCCACCAGCGCCAGCCCCAGACCCGCGCCGCCGCCGCTTCCCCCCTGCTGCGGCCCGCGCTGAAACGGCTGAAGCAGACGCGGCAGCTCGTCGGCTGGAATACCAGGACCAGCGTCCTGCACGCTCAGGCAGGCGTGGGTGGCGTCCACCCGGCAGGACACCAGGACACACGAACCCGGCGGACTGTACCGGACGGCGTTCTGGATCAGGTTGCCCGCCGCCAGCACCAGCGCGTCAAAGTCGCCGCAGGCGGCCGCGTCTTCCAACGTCACCTGAAGCCGCGTGCCGCGTTCCTGCACTTCCGGGGTGTGCAGCTCGGCAGCCATCAGCGCCACGTCGGCCAGGTTGACGGCGTGTTGCTCGGCGGGCCGGCCAGCGCGGGCCAGCGCGAGCAGTCGGTGGGTCAGGCCGCTCATATCCTCGCTGACCTCCCGCACCTGGGCCAGCACCTCGCGGTACTGCTCCGGCGTGCGCCCGTGTTCCAGGGCCAGGCTGGCCGCTGCCCGGATCACGCTGATGGGCGTGCGCAGCTCATGGGCGCTGGCGTGCGCGAACAGCCGCTCGCGGGCCATTTGGGCGTCCAGTTTGTCCAGCATGTCGTTGATGGTGCGGGTCAATCGGGCCAGTTCGTCCGCGCCGGGGGAGACAGGCACCCGCTCCCCCGGCTGCCCGCTGCGGGCGATGCGGGCGGCCAGATCGCTGACCTGATCCACGGGTCTGAGTGCCCGGTCTGCCAGCACGTAGCCGATGCCCAGCGTCAGCAGCAGCAGCAGGGGCAAGCCCAGCAGTTCCAGACGCAGAATCTGGCCCAGGGACGCCCGCAGCGCCGCATCCGACTGGCTGGCCTGAATCCAGCCCTCCGGGATCCTCACGGTAAACACCCGTTCTGACCCTACCTGAACGGCTCCGGCCTGCGGAAGAAAGCCCACGCGGGACGGTCCACAGTCCACCTCACGGCCCTGGAGATCGTAGACGGTCAGGCGGGTGGGCTGCTGACGGTTGAGCTGCCCCAGAGCGGCCTCCACGCCGGACGGCGGCTCGCCACCGCCGGTGGCCTCAATTTGGGCCTGCTTCTGGGCATATGTTCGCAGCGAGGCGTCCAGGCCGTCATACAGCGTGTGGCGCAGTGCGGCGAAACTGAACGCCCCAGCAATCAGCAGCGTCACGGCCAGCAGTGCGGCGTAGGTCAGGGTCAGCCGCCAGCGGAAGCTCAAGGCCCCAGCTCGCCTAGGCGGTAGCCGTGGCCGCGCACGGTGAGGATCACGCCGTCGCCCAGTTTGCGGCGCAGGTTGCCCACGTAGACGTCCACCACCCGGCTCTCCACCTCCGGCTGCCCGGCCCACACGCGGGCAATCAGCTCGTCGCGCGCGTAGGCCCGCTGGGGCTGAAGGGCAAAGCCTTCAAGCAGCTCAAATTCCCTAGGCGTCAGTGGCACGCCTGCCCCCGCCGGGCCGCTCACCTGCCGCCTCAGCAGGTGCAGGGTGAAACCGCCCGGCAGCGGCACCGCGTTGCTGCCCTGGCCTGCCGAGCGGCGCACCAGGGCCGACAGGCGGGCGCGGAGTTCGCGGAAATCGAAGGGTTTGCTCAGGTAATCGTCGCCGCCCACGTCCAGTCCGGTCAGGCGGGAGTCCACGTCCGCCCGCGCAGTCAGGAACAGGATCGGGGTGGCGTCGCCCCGTGCGCGCAGGCGCTGGGCCACCTGGAATCCGGCGTCCTCGCCCTCGGGCAGCATCACGTCCAGGATCAGGGCGTCAAATCCGCCGGAGGTCGCCACGTTGTAGCCCTCACGGGCGGACGTGACGGCCTCAACGCGGTGACCGGACTCCGCGAGGCCGGCCGCGATCAGCGCCCGCAGGCGAGGATCGTCTTCCAGCAACAGCAGGTGCATGGAGCCAGTGTAGGGCTGCCATGTAAGGGAACGGCAAAGCCAGGTAACAGGCTCTGAACGCGACCGTTCCTCAAGAGTGAGACGGCCATGCGCCTGTGGGATGCACACTGTGCAGATGGAGGCGAGGGATGCACAACCCACCTGACCCGCAAGACCGTTGGACCGCTGTGGACGCTTACCTGAGCGATTTATTGATCGTCCAGGACGCTGCGCTGGCGGCAGCCCTGATTGATCAGGCTGCCGCAGGCTTGCCCGCACAGAACGTCAGCGCCCTTCAGGGCCAACTCCTGACTCTCCTGGCGCAGATGCAGGGGGCACGGCGCATCCTGGAGATCGGGACTCTGGGTGGGTACAGCACCCTGTGGCTGGCCCGCGCCCTGCCGCCGGGTGGGCAACTCGTCACCCTGGAACTTCAGCCGCAGCGGGCGGCCCTGGCCCGCCGCAGCCTCGAACGGGCTGGTCTGAGCGGCAGGGTGGAAGTGCGCGTTGGGCAGGCCACAGACTCGCTCGCCCAACTCAGTGCGGACGGTGCGGCCCCGTTCGACTTCATTTTTATTGACGCCGACAAGCCGAGCTATACCGAATACCTGACGGGCGCGTTGCGGCTGGCCCGCCCTGGAACGGTGCTGATGGTCGACAACGTGGTGCGCGGCGGGTGCGTGATCTCACCCGAGAGCGACGATGCCAACGTTCAGGGCGTGCGCCGCTTTATGGCTGCGCTGGCCGCTGAACCCCGGCTCACCGCTACCGCTCTTCAGACTGTGGGCAGCAAAGGGTACGACGGTTTCGTGGTGGCGCGGGTCAACATGGCCGGGGACACAATCCTGGAATGACGGAAATTCCTACGGGTGGTGCGGCGCAGCCCATTATTTCCTGCCCACGGCCCGCGCAGACCGGCAAAGCCATGTAGGCAGCCACAAGATCAGGAAAGAGAGGCCCCCAGTGATCCGCCCGGAATGCTGCGGCCCACCCCCCCTTCATCCAGCGGCAGGCGTACCGTGAACCGCGCCCCGCCGAGTGGGCTCCGGCTCGCCTGCGCTGCGCCGCCGTGGGCCTGGGCCAGTTCCTGAACAATCGCCAGTCCCAGGCCGCTGCCCCCAGTCGCGCGCGTGCGGCTGCTGTCCAGGCGGGTAAAGCGCGTGAAGACCGCCTCACGGCTGGCCTCGGGAATGCCGGGGCCGTCGTCGTCCACATGCAGAAGTGCCGAACCATTTCCCGCTTCGAGGCTGAGCTGGACGCGGCTCCTGGCATGTTGCAAGGCGTTCTCCAACAGGTTTACGGCGATCTGGCGCACCCGCCCTGCATCGGCATAGAGCAGGAGAGAGGTCGGCGCGCTCAGGTGCAGGGTGACGCCCCACGCTCCCGCCCGGTCCCTCAGGTCACGCACCACCCCGGCGCTCAGTCCGGTCAGGTCCAGCGCCCCCAGATGTAGGCTCAGACGGCCCGCCTCGGCCAGTGTCAGGGTCCGCAGATCATCCACCAGCCGCGTAAGCTGCTGGGTCTGCTCGCTCAGCAGGGCCACCTGAGCAGGATTCAAGGCATATACACCATCTTCTAGTGCGTCCAACCGCGCCTGCATGATCGCCAGTGGGGTTCTGAGTTCATGGGCAATGTCGGCCACCGCCTGTCGCCGCTCGTTTTCCAGCCGCTGGAGGTTGGCGGCCATCTCGTTGAAGTTATCCGCCAGTTCGGCCAGTTCACGCTCGCCACTCAGGCTCGGGGCGCGGACACTCAGGTCACCCTTCGCCATGCCTGCCGCCGCTGCCGACACGGCCAGGATGGGCCGAACCAGCCGCCGCGAGAGGAAAAAGGCCAGGAGTGCCGAGGCCACTGCCGACAACAGCCCCACCCGCAGCAGGTTCTGCTGGATGTTCTTCAGAAAATCCTGGGTGCGTAGGCCGGACCGGTGTGGCAGATCACCTCCATTATTCCGGCGCACACCGGTCCCGGCCACCGGGCTCCCATCCTCTATGCCTCCCAGCACGCTATTCACCGTGGGAAGCCTCAGGTCCGGCGTCCATTGGGGACCCAGGGGCGTGCCGGAGCCGACCGGGGAAATTGGTGCGGTCACGGCGGTCCCGTTCCGGCGCTGCGCTTCTTGCTGGGCGCGCAGAGACTGCTGGACCTCGGGGGGCAAACGGCGGACCTCATTGCGCACGGCCAGGTTGGAAAACACGAAGGTGCTGCCCACCGACAGCCCCACCACCGCCAGCATCCCTAGCAGCAGCGTGACGCCCAGCGAGGGGCCACGCCGCTTTCGGGAGGCTGGCAATCGGTTCAACCGGCCGCCTCCAGTCGGTAGCCCACCCCGCGCACGGTGCGCAGCATGCCCGGCGCACCTGCCGAGTCCAGTTTGCGCCGCACCCCGGCCAGATGCGCGTCCACCACCCGTTCCAGGGCCTCACTGTCGGGCAGAGCCGCCATGAGCAATTCCTCACGGGAAAAAGCGCGGCCCGGTGATTCAGCCAGATGAGACAGCAGCCGGAATTCGGCGGGGGTCAGTGTCAGCGCCTGCCCGTTCACGCGCGCCAGAACGGCGCGGGGATCGATCTCCAGCGGCCCCACCCGTAGCGGCTTTTCGAGGTCTTCCAGGGACGCGCTCGCCCGGCGCAGCACGGCCTTGACGCGGGCCATCACCTCGCGCGGGCGAAACGGCTTGACCACGTAATCGTCTGCCCCCAGCTCCAGACCCACGATCTGATCGGTTTCCTCGGCGCGGGCGGTCACCAGGATCACCGGCGTGCCGCCGTCCGCCCGCACCGTCTTCAGCACGTCCAGGCCACTCTTGCCCGGCAACATGATGTCCAGCAGGATCAGGTCCGGGCTGGCAGCGCGGTAGGCGCTCAGGGCCGCAACGCCGTCCCCAGCACGCTCGGTGCGGTAGCCCTCCTGGCGGGCGTAGGCCTCGAGGACCTCGGCCAGTTGAGGTTCGTCCTCGACGATCAGGATCAGGGCGCTCATGCGCTCACTGTAGGCGTCCCGCGTGAAGGCTGGACGAAGATCAAAGGTCCACATTCAGGGGTTGTTTCGACTGTCGTGACCGCCTCAGCGCTGTGAACCGGGTCTTCGGCAAATCTCCATCAACCCTACGTGCCGTCTTCGTCCGGGCGCCGCACGCTGTCATCCATGCCCCGCACCGGCATGTTGGGGCAGAGGTCAGCTGAATCTCCATACTTTCCGCCCCATTCCAGAGGAGCACCCCGATGAATAACGTCCTAGTTCTGACCACTGTTCTTGCCCTCGCCACCCTCGCCTTCGCCCAGCAAGGCGGGCAAACCCTGAGCGCGGAGCAGCGCGCCCGCATGACCCAGATGCAGCCGGCCAATGACCTGGCGCAGGACATTCGCCTGCTCCCAGGGCTTGAGAAAAATAAGGCCACCGCTGTGACCAAGGCCCAGGCCAGGAGCCTGCTGAGCATCCTGACCACCTTGCAGAAGGCCACCAGCATCCAGCCCAACGACGCCAAAAAGTACCTGACGCAAATCGAGGACAAGATTCTGACCGACACACAGCTCACCGCCCTGGACGCGTTGGTCATCAAAGACGAGAAAGAACGCGAGGCACAACGCGCCCAGCGGCAGGCGACTGGTCAGAACAGTGCGGGCGTCCTGTTGCCCGGTAACCTGGGGGGCTTGGGCGGTGGCGCTGCCTCTGGCAGGAACACGGTAAACGCGGGCGCTCAGGGCAGCCAGTTCGATCCCAGCAAGTTCAACCCCTTCAAAGACGGACGCGGCGCCGACGCCTTGAAGACGTATATCGCCGCGTTGCAGAAGAAATGACCGTGCCCGCCCGCCAGTCCTCTCGCGTTGAAGCCGGGCGGCCCCTGCATCAAATCTTCAACAAGGCTGATCAAAATGTGCCCGTGTCCCCGTCTCTGATCACGCTCCTGTCCGTGCTGCGGCCCCCCTACCGGCTACGCAGTGTGTATGAGCGGTTGCTGGGCACCGAGGTCGAGATCCAGGTGGTGGCCCGGACCCGCCGACAGGCTGAGGCCGCTGAGCGTGCCGCGCTGGACGAACTGGAGCGGCTGAGCGCGGTGTTTAATCGATTCGATCCTGGCAGCGAACTGTCGCGCTGGCTGGCCCGACCCGGTCAGCAGACCCCCCTCAGCCCCGAGCTACAGACGGTGCTGGTGCTGACCGACGGGTGGCGCGAGGTGACGGCCGGGGCCTTCCATCCTGGTGCGGACGCCCTGGGCAAGCTGTGGCAAACGGCGGACACGCGAGGTCAGGAGCCAGCCGCAGAGAGCTTGGCAGCGCTGGTCAGGCATCTTCAGAGCGCCCCCTGGATGCTGCACGACGACGGCAGCGCCACCCTGCACGCTGCCTATCCATTGGGCCTGAACGCGCTGGCGAAAGGCTGGATCGTGGACCGGATGGTTGAGCTGGCCTGGAGTTTACCTGGTATCCGGGCCGTGATGATCAATGCGGGGGGCGATCTGCGGACCACTGGCGGGCGAGGATTGGAGGTTATGGTGGCCGATCCCTTCACCGCCCGCGACGACGACCCACCACTGGTGCAGGTGCATCTTCAAAACGGCGCGCTTGCCAGCAGCGGGAGCGCCTACCGGGGCGTGCAGGTGGGTGACCGGTGGCACTCCCACTTGATTGACCCCCGCAGCGGTCTGCCTGTCCAGAACGTTTCTGGTGTGACGGTGACCGCCCCCGACTGTGCCACGGCCGATGCCCTCGCCACCGCCCTGAGTGTGCTGGGACTGCAGGCGGGGCTGACACTGACCGACGGCACCCCTGGCTGCGCCGCCCTGATCATTACGCCAGACGGACAGCGACATCCCAGTACCCTCTGGCCTCCAGACGTTCCAGTCCGCTGAGACCATTTACTACAACCTCACCTCGCCTTCCACATTCAACTTTAGGAGAACCCACCATGACCGACACTCGCCGCACCTTCCTGCGCAAGCTGGCCGCCGCCGGCGCGGCCCTCACCCTTTCACGTGTGCTTCCCGGCAGTCTCGCCAGCGCCGCCACCGGCAAGCCCTGGGCCGCCGGCATGACGCTGGACGTAAACTTCACCGTCGCCACCCAGGCCACGGGCCGCGTTAAACGCCCTTACGTCGCCGTGTGGGTCGAGAACGAGTCGGGCGACACGGTTCGTAATCTGACCGTCTGGGTGCAGCAAAATCGCCTGAACCCCCGCTGGCTGGCCGAGTTACGCCGCTGGACCCGGCAGAACTCGGAACTGGTCAGCACGGTCAGCAGCGCCACCCGCAATCCCGGCAGCTACGCCGTCAAGTGGGACGGCAAGACCGACGCCGGAAAACTGGCCGAACAGGGCGATTATTACGTCTGCATCGAAACGGCCCGGGAACACGGGCCTTACAGCCTGGTGCGCGAGAAGGTCACGGTGGGTGCCAGCGCCTTCAAGAAAACGCTAGGCGCAGACAACGATATCGAGGCCGCCAGTGTCGCTTACGGCAAAGCCTGAGCCGCAGGGAGCGGAGGGCGCGCCCTCCCCACGTCCAGCCCCACGCCCCCGCACTCTCAAGGCGCGCAGTCACGTCTGGCTGCGCTGGCTGCACACCTACACGTCCATGATCAGCCTGCTGGTGGTGCTGTTCTTCGCCCTGACCGGCATGACGCTCAACCATCCCGACTGGGCCTTCGGCAATTCGGAAGTCCGGCATGAGGTCAGCGGCACGCTGCCCACGGGCTGGATCAGCGCGGGGACAGTGGACTGGCTGACCGTGGCCGAGGAATTGCGCGCCCAGCAGGGATTGCGGGGCCGCGCCGAGGAACCCCGTCTGGACGGCACTGAGGCCAGCCTCTCCTTTCTGGGACCGGGCTACAGCGCCGACACCGTGATCGACACGCGGACGGGCAACTACAGCACCACGATTCTGGCCCAGGGCGGGGTGGCGGTCCTGAACGATCTGCACCGGGGCCGCGATGCAGGCGGGGCCTGGAGTTGGCTGATCGACGTGAGCGGCGGCATCCTGACGTTGGTGGCGGTGACCGGCATCGGCATCCTGCTGTACCTCAAAAAGACCCGCAAACAGGCTTTGGTGGTCATGGGCGTGGCGAGTATGGCCGCACTGCTGCTGGGCTGGCGGGCGCTCGGGTAGGGGAGAACTGGAGGGGGCGACACTGCTGTGAGGAGGGTCGCCCCCTCCCGCCGCAGCTCAAAACGTAGTGCCAAACCCACGGGTTCTCACGCACTACAGCAAAGAGGCGCGCTTTCAAGCGCGCCTCTCTTGCTCTTGCTGTGGGTCATTACTGATCGTAGGCCACGCCCATCACCGGGATGCTCACAGTCGTCAGCGTCTGCCCACCCGACTGCACGTCGATAACGGCGGTGTCATTGACGCCCACGCTCTCGTCCGCGCGGCTAACCGTGACGTGGAACAGCGCCAGATCGCCCTGCTGGGTCACGCTGTCCAGCGTGATGGTGGTGCCGCTCGGCAGCCCGCTGACCGCCAGGCTCAGATCGCTCGGCAAGACGTAATTCAGATCGGCCATCGGGACAATCAGCGACATCCACGCACTCTCGGTATAGAGCATGGTGTAAATCCCGTCGCCGCCCATCGCGGTCACAGGTTCGGCTACTGGGGCGGCGAAGGCGGTGGTAGCGAGGGTCAGGGCAGTCAGGGTGGTCAGAATCAGCTTCTTCATGGTGAGGCTCCTTGGGATGTGGGCGGTGGCCTGCTGGCCGCGTTTGCCCTCCTGAACCCAGAATGCGGCGGACGTGTTCAGAAGCGGTGGAGGAAGAGTGCAGGTTTGGCGTAGAGGCGCGGATTCCTGCCGGGGACGCTCAAATGAAGCCCTCAGTTCTCCTGTCCCCGTCAAATTGCTCAGGTATTCGGCGGCCACTGCTGGTCCAGGACGGAGCCGAAACGCTCCAGCCAGCGCGCAACTCCCGCCCAATTCGTGTTGGAGCAACCGGCTTGCCCCTCCTGTCCCACCACGACATAAGCACGCATCTTCCCGTGTGTCACTCCCTGGAATTCCAGGCTGCCAGAGGCCACTGGCCACTCCCACCAAGGTGGCGTCCCCAGTGCGTAGAGCACGCACGCTTTTACCGGCTGCCGACTCCGCGTGCCTCTCCGGTCCACCTTCGCCGTTTCTTCGCGTGCTGTGGGACCTTTCTTGTTGTCCTGCTGAGAGGCTGAGTCCAGGGCCAGAAAGCGTTTCTGGCCCACACCTTTCAAGGAGAACTGAACATGAGCCGATTCAAGACCATCTTCCGCAAGACGCCCCTGATTGCTCTGGCCGCCCTGCCCCTGACCGTGGGCGCGGTACTGGCACAGCAGGCGGGCACGGCCACTGCAAGCGCCACAGCACAGGCACAGACGCAACGGGTGCAGCCCACGCAACCGGGTCAGCGCAACCAGACCCCAGGCGGCACCAGCACCCAGACCGTACCTACAACCCAGAGCGGCACCAACTATGCCGATGTCTACCTCCAGAAGTTGGCCGCTGGGCTGGGCATCAGCCTGGACAAGCTCAAGGCCGCCGCGCTAGCCGCAGGCACCGCCACCATTGATCAAGGCGTCAAGGCGGGCGATATCGCCAGCAACCGCGCCACCGAGATGAAGACTCGACTGGCAACCAATCCTTTCGGCATGCTGGGACGCGGCATGGGTGGTCACGGCGGTGGGCGCGGGATGCACGGCTTCGGCGGGCACCACGGCAGTCTCAACGACAATGATGCGGATGACGCAGCCGGGCAGGCGGACAGCGGCACTGTCGATCCGAATGCGGTGAACAGCGGAAGCTGAGGAGGCTCCTCTCTGGTCTGTCTGATCTGAATAATCAAAGCTAGAGAAGAATCCAAGCGATGTGGACACCGGCCAAAAACTGGTGTCCACGCTTCTTATATAGGGTGATGTGGTCCTGAGCGATCAAAAGCGTTGTGGATATTGATTCTCCCTCGCGATCAACGGAGCACAATTCTGCTGCTCCCTGCGGTCATGTTCAACGGGCGGAGTCCTTGCCGGACCGACGTGCGCCACAGAAAAAAGGGCGCGCCTCCCCTGACATTTTTCTATGGCCTGCGGCCTCTAGGATGGTAGGGCATGCAAAACGCTGTCAAACCCGGCCAGAGGGAGGCCGGGTGACGACGGGGCCGCTTTCGGCGGCCCCGCTTGACAGCAGCTTCAGCAAAGAAAGGGAGAAGGCGAATTTTGTCCTAGAAGGGAAAAGGCTTGAAGTGGTGCCGCATTTGAGGTACTATTAACCTACCCCGGACAGGGCAAAGGAGCGAAGAGTCATGACGGATCGCTGGCAGCACGCGGACGCCTCGGCGGGCAGGCGACGGCCCAGCGGCATGGGGCTGTCCACATGGATGCCATGGGGCGCGACGGCTTCAGGGTCACGGTGGAGCGGTCCCACAGCGGCGATTCAAAGGCCTATATGGTGGCGATCCGAGAGCGTCAACAGCAAGGGAAGACTGATCCCCGTCTGGGTTGCCAGGTGTACTGGCCTCAAGGTCTGGCAATTCACTGAGCGCTCTGACCCCACGTGATGGGGCCATCTTCTCTGCCGAAGGGCAGTCCCATCAGCCGCTCCTCAGCACCACGGACGCCGCCAGGGCCGCTGCCGCCGTGAGGCTCGGCGCACTTTCCGAAAGCCCCTTTCAGGCAGCGGCCACGCGAATCGCCTGAGTTGTCCGTCACCCCCAAGATGTTCGCCGGGCAGCGCGGCTGCCGGGCCACCTCCGAGGAGGCGCACGCATGACCTTTCCCACCACCCGCGACGGGTACCGGCAGCGCCTGATGCACGACATCTTCAGGCTCGTGCAGATGATCGAGTCCGATGACAATCTCCACTGCGGTGCCAAAGCGTTGGCCCGCAGCGTCCACTTGGATGTGCGCGAGTCTTTCCATGCCCAGCGCTGGCAGTCTATCCCCGTCTACGAGGGCATCCAGGCCCGCGTGCCGCTGCATGAACCCCCCTCCCTGTTGATGGTTCACCATGCCGGTGAAGATGGCCGCCGCTTTGTCCAGGAAAAGAGCGTCCGGGTTCATCCCCCGTTCAGGCCCAGCGACGGCGTAGGGTTCGAGATCGTGCCGAAAGGCTGCCGCCTGCTGCGCCACTTCCAGGACCACGTCGGTGGCGAAGCGGCCTTTACGGTGTGGCGCGGCTTCGTGTCCGAATCGGCGTTGCCAGGCACGCCGCTCTACCACCATGAAACTCTGCCTCCGATTCGGTACGATGCGGCCCAATAGCAAAACGGCCCGTCCCACGGTGGGACAGACCGGCCCTCCCGGACAGGAAGGAGCGCTTAGGAGTATATGGCAGAGGTCAAGGACAAACGGGTGAAAACCTTGCGGGAGTGGCGCCTGGAGCGGGGGCTGACCCTGGAACAGCTTGCTGGGGCGGTGGGGCTGACCAAGGGCTCTGTGGGGGATTACGAAAAGGGCCGCCGGGAACCCGGCATGAACATGGCCTACAAACTGGCTTACGCCCTGAGCATTGAACCGTCTCAGGTGGCTGACTGGATACCAGAGTGGTACACCGAGGCCCTTGAGCGGGACCGGGCAGCTCAGCATCCTGGCTGACACCCACTCATGCTTGAGGCAGCGCTTCCGTTGACGGACTTTAGAGCGCCCAGTCCTCAATCCTCAGACCCGGCACCCGTGCAAATTCGCGGGTGTTGTTGGTCACCAGGGTCAGGCCGTGGGCCACCGCTGTGGCCGCAATCTGAAAATCGAGTGGGCCGATGGGCTGCCCGATCTGTTCCAGCCTGGCCCGGATGCGTCCATACGCGTCCGTGACCTGCGAATCAAAGGGAACCACCACCAGCTGCGAGGCGAAGTCCAGCACGGCCGCGAGGTTGTGATCCACCCGCGCGCTTTTATAGACTCCGTGTAGCAACTCGGCCTCGGTGACGGCGCTCAACCCCACCTCACCGGGCCGCAGTCCGTCCAACCGTTCCCGGACCATGGCGGGTTTGTTCTTGATGATGAAGATGCAGATGTTGGTGTCGAGCAGGTAGCGCAGGGACGGGCTCAAAGCGTCTCGCGCTCCTGGGTCTCCCCTTGCTGGCGGCCTTCCGGGAGGAAGTCGTCCCCGATTCCGGCCAGAGCGTCGAAGGCGGAGGCGAGGGTGGCTTCCGGGCGCAGGGGTCTGAGAATCAGCAGGTCACCGTGACGGGTCACTTCCACCTCACTGACATCGAGCCGCATTTCGCGGGGCAGGCGAACGGCCTGGGAGTTGCCACTCTGGAAGACTTTGGCTGTGGTCATGGCGAACCTCCGTATCTACATGTGAGTATATACGCTGTGAACAGCACGGGTGTTATAAAGCTCCTTGAACGGTCATTCGTGGACCTTTATACTACCCGTACCCATGAAAGCCGTCGCCTACTACCGGGTCTCCCGCCAGAAACAGGCCGCCTCGGGGCTGGGCCTCGAAGCCCAGCAGGCGAACGTGGCCGCCTTCGCCCGAGCCCGAGGCTACGAGGTCACCGCTTCGTTTACCGAGATCGAGACCGGCACCAACAAGCGTCACCGCCCCGAACTGGCCAGCGCCCTGGAACACGCCCGGCGGGACGGCGCCGAACTCTTGATCGCCAAGCTCGACCGCCTGGCCCGCAACGTCCATTTTGTTTCGGGTTTGATGGAAAGCCGGGTGCGCTTTACCGCCGTGGACCTGCCCGAGGTGGATTCGTTGACTGTGCACATTCTGGCGGCCGTGGCCGAGAAGGAAGCCCGGATGATCTCCACCCGCACCAAGGACGCGTTGACGGCGGCCAAAGCCAGAGGGGTCAAACTGGGCACGCCGGAGAACCTGACCCCCGAGGCCCGGCAGCGGGGCGCGCAAGCGCGGCGGAGCAGTGCGGTGGAGGCCTACAGGCTGGTCAGCGGTTACATCCAGGTGCTGCGGGCGCAGGGCCTGACCTTGCAGCGGATCGCGGACCGATTGAACGCCGAGGGCCACCGGACGGTGATGGGCAAACTCTGGCGCCCCGTTCAGGTGCGGAATGTCCTGCGACGAGTGTCGAAGGAGGGGGATGGGCAGTAGGCAGCGAGCGTCTTTTCAGCGGGACGCTCAGTGGCCCCCCGAAGGTGCCCGCACGCTGCACAGGCTCGGGCACGCCCACACCACTGCGCTGTTGGATGATGGACGGCGCAGCGAGCCATTGAGGAGGTCTGGCCCAGCATCACCGTCCCCAGGTGCCCCCTGGGTCACCATAAAGCGGGCAGCATCAATTCATGATTTTGAGCTTGAAGCCCAGGCTGGCCTTGCCCCCAGCGGGCACGTCCACCTGACGGGTCAGCGTGATCTGCCCGTTCTGCGCGGCCTGACCGTTCACCGAGACGCTGCGCCCATAGAGCTGCTCACGGACATTGACCCGCGTAGCCGTCCTCTTGGTACTGACCAGGGTGTACGTCACCTGATAGGTGCTGTTGAGCACTTGGCCCTTCTCGTTCTTCTCCTGACCCGTGCGCTTGACGGTCTTCTCGTAGCGGAGTTCGGCATCGGCGCCGAGGTCGAGGTCAACCGGTTTGCCCGCCTGAATCGCCGGAAGCTGGACGCTGCCCACCAGCAGGCCGCTTTCCCGCACATCGACCAAACCGGTGGGCAGGGACTGTGACGACGTGAACTTGTAATGGCGGTTCGTCTGACCGGAGCGGTTCTGAGCATCGAAATACGACTGCACGCTGGCGTAGCGGATGAACGCGCTGACCTTGGGCTGGAGGAAGGGCAAGGTCAGCGATTCCCCGCGTCCGATGTTCAGGCCGCCGGGCAGGGCGTAGCCTTGCAGACCGCGCACTTCGCCAACGCTGCGGATCTGGTCGAGGGCCACGGGACTTGAAGCGGCTGACGTGAGGAGTCCCGCCCCTGTTCGCCCTGCTTGCGCTTCACTCACACTCACCGGCATGGGGAGTGGCGTAGGTTGGTACTGCTGCTGCACGCTGCCGCCGTAGAGGTCAACTTTTTGTGCGGTGAACACCTGGTCACTGAGATTGCTGATCTGGGCCAGCGCCGCCAGCGTTGCCGCCGTCCCATTCAGGTTGAGTTCATAGCGCGGCTTCCACGACAGGGCCTGCGTGCGGTAGATCAGCTTGGCGCCCTTGACCGTATCGAGGCCACTGAGTTTCAGAGAGACGCCCCCCTGCACCGGGGGCTTTTCGTTGAACGCCAGCTCACTGCGCCCGGCGTTGACATACCCGCCAGTGCTCAGCTTGAGCAGCAGGTCGTCGGCCCGCTCGAAGGTGGCCTGAACAGGGGGTTGACCGGCCTGCACCCAGGTCACGCTCTTGCCTTCCTGAGTCCGCAGCCAGTCCAGTTCAGCGGGTTGCAGCGAGAGGGCTGCCGGAGTTCCGCCGCTGACCGCGAAGCTGCCGGGCTGAATCCAGCGCCACTGACTGAAGGGGAAAGTCAGGTCAGGGGGCGCGGGTTGTTGCACTTCGGTAAAAGCTGGGTAGACCCGGAGGTCCGTGGCGAGCGCGGCGGAGGGCAGCAGGGTGAGCAGCAGAACAAACGTTTTCCGGTTCATGGGTGGCCTCAGTGGGATAGAGCAGGGCCAGCCTGACAGTTCAGGCTGACGGCTTTCTGCTCAGGCGTCACTTCGCCGCACGGATGCGCCACAATTGCACGCCCCTGTCCGGGCTGAGGGTCACCAGCGCCTGCCCCCGCTGCACGAAGCCCAGGGCGCTGGTCTTCTGATTCAGCGTCCCCAGCACCTCGCCGGTCAGGGCGCTGTGAAGCTTCGGCGGGTTCAGGGTCTGGTCGGGGTAGGTGAACCGCTGGCCGTCCGGGCTGAACAACAGCGGGCCGTTGTTATAGGGCAGCGCATCGAGAATGTCCGGCCAGGTCTTGAGTAGTTGGCCGCCGCCGCTCCAGACCCGCAAGCCGTTGCGAGCGAGGCTGACCACCCGCGTGCCGTCCGGACTGATTCCCATCGCCGGGCCGTTTTGCCAAAGTTTGCCCAAGGACGTGAGGACCTTCCCCGTCACCGCGTCCTTGACGGAGGTGGCTGGACGCCCGGCGTCGCCCGGCATGCTCAACACGCGCACCCGCTGGCCTACCCAGGACGCGCCGCGCACCCGCTCCACTGGGCAGGAGGGACCGACCAGGTTGCTGCGGTCAGGTGTGAACGGGGCGCAGGGTTTCGCCAGCACCGCGCCGTCGCTGACCCGCCGCACCTGATACCCGGGCACCGACCCGTCCTGGGTGCTGACGCCCAGCAGTTGCTCGCCGTCCGGGCTGAAGGTCACGGCCTCGCCGGGCAGCCCCGGCAGGGCACGCAGGGCCTGGCCTGTCTTCACGTCCCACAGATAGCCGGTGGTGTCGCTGGTATACGACTCCATGGTCATGCGAAATTTGCTGACCACACCGCCCGCCAGCGTCTTTCCATCGGGACTGAACGCCAGCGAGCGCGCGCCGATGTGTTCCCAGGCTTTCTTGGACGGCGAGACGAAGCCCCGCAACGTCCGCAGGGCGTTGCCTTTCGCGTCCGTCAGGCGCACCGTCGAGTCGCCCAGGTTGAGCGCGAAGGTTTGACCGTCGGGACTGACTGCTGCCACCTTCACCCGGCCAAAGGTTGCCTCTTCTGGCCCACTTTGCAGCTTCCAGCGCTTGGTGGTGCCGTCCTGGCTGGACGTCCAGACCGTGTTTCCGCTGGTCGCCAGGGAGGTGATTTGCCCGACATGCCCGCTGAAGCGCCGCACTTCCTGCAAGTCGGGCAACCTCAACTGCACCACCTTCATGCTGGAAGTGACCAGCAGGCCCTGAGCATCCGGCAGCAGCGTCATCGCCTGGACACCGCCCGGGAGCAAGGCCAACGCCAGCCGCCGACCACTCGCCACCTCCCAGCGTTTGACGGTGCCGTCGTTCGCGCCGGAAATCAGGCTGCCGTCGGGGGCAAACACGAGGCCCAGCACCTGCCCGCCGTGCGCGGTCTTGCCTGCCAGCGCCGCCTGCGTGGGCCGTTTTGAGATGGGGGGGTCAGTCAGGATAGTGGTGGCACCGTTGCTGTCCGGGCGGCGCAGCACGAGACCGCCGCCGAAGGACCCCGTAGCCAGGAGGTCACCTGCTGGATTCAACGTCAGGGCCGTGACCCGGCTGTAGAAGCCCTCCATGGGGTGTTCGTCCTTGCTGGAAGCGGATGGGGCGAACCCCTGCCAGTTCGCCGCGCCACCGGTGCTCTCCAACCGGGTCAGGTGAGGCGTCGCCCAGTTCTCCAGCGACGACAGGTAGACCGCTGAGCTGTCCGAACTGAAGATCGCGCCCGTGTAGGACGTTTTCGGCTCGGTCCTGGCCCAGCGTGGCTTGCCCGTCGCCGCGTCGTAAGCGCGGGCGGCCTGCCCGAGGTGCAGCAGCGTCTGACCGTCGGGGCTGAACACCAGCCTTTCACCGTAACTGTCGGGGGCCGGAACCCGCCACAGTTCCCGGCCGGTCTGTGCCTCGCGCACGACCAGACTGGATTTTCGGGTATCGGTGGAGTTGAGGTCCAGGACCGCCAACCGCCGGCCGTCCGCGCTCAGCGCCAGAGGGCCGGAGCCGAGATGGACCGGCTGCACCGTGCGGAGGAGATCGAAGCTGACTTTTGCCGGTGCAGCCTGGGCAGAGGCAGCGAGCAGCCCGAGCAGCAGGGTGGCGACAGGCGTACGTTTTGACATAGCGGCAGGGTAAGGCGTGGAGCAGAGAAGCGCACCCGTCAATAGGCGGAGGCGGCGGGCGTCCACAGACTGAACCATCAACAGGGGGAGGGTCACGAGGCAATCAGCCTCGTCCCAGATCAATCACCCTGGCCCGGCCAGGTTGACCCAGCGTGGCGACGAGCATCTGCCCCCACATCGGGCTGGCCCGCAGGGTCAGGTGCTGCTGCCCGGCCCCTTGCGGGAACACGTCGAGCGTCCGCAGGTGCCGCCCCTGCCGGGCCGCGTCATACGTCTGCACCTTGCCATCGCTGCGCGCCACGATCAGGAAGCCGCCTGGCGCGAAGGCCACGTCCGTCACCTGCACCCGCTCAGGCACCTTGACCTGGATCAGCCGCTTCCCCGTGCGGGTGTCCCACAGGGCCGCGCCCCGTCCATCCTCGGCCAGCGCCACATAGCGGTCATAGACCCTGGGCGTCTCGTCGAAGACATCGACCGAGGTCTGCCGGGCCAGACGCAGCACCTTCCCGGTCTTCCAGTCCCACTGCTGTACCTCGCTCCGGCAACTGAAGGTCGCCGTGGTTCCGAAAAGGGCCACGCCCGGCTGCGGATTCCGTAGACAGGTGGGAGGCAGCGTCTTCAGGGCCGCCACTCTGCGGGTCAGGATGCTGTTCCACACCTGAAGTTGCGGTCCCGCCTCTGTCACGGCGACCGCCACAACTTCCGGTGTAGCCTCATTGACAAAGACCGTCGCAGCCCGGCCCGGCTGCGCGCCCAGCAGCTTGCCGCTGCGGGCATCCCAGCGGCGCACCCCGGTCTCGTCGGCGGTCAGCAGGAAGCGGCCATCCGGGGTGAAGTTCGCATGAAAGTGGAATTCCGTTTCCCGGTTGCAGCTCAGCACTTCTTTGAAGTTCCCCTGGAGGTGGGTCACCGCTTTCCCCGCCGTAAAGTCCCAGACCACCACCCGGCAGGCCTCAAAGTCGAGCTGAAGGCCCAGGGTGCGCCCGGCCAGCGTGACGTGAACACTCCGGACCTTGCCGGACCCCACCTCAACCGTGCGGGGCGTGCCGGTCCGGGGAATCAGGGTCACGGCCCCGTCATCTGGAGAGGACACCACCGCCCGCTGATAGTCCACATGCTCAGCCAGTACGGGCGTGGACACCGTGACTGACCGGTTGAAGATCGGGGGAAAGAGGGCCGGTCCAGCCAGCAGCAGCAGGGAGAGCAGCTTCACCGGGTCGCCTGGGTCATCAGGGTGGCGCGGTAGGGCGACTCGCCCGTGACGATCAAGAGGCCCACCCGCTCCGTTCCGTTCTGGGTGAACGACCAGATGGTCGTCGTGGCCTGACCTGCGTCCGCCTGATTCACCAGCTTCCAGCCTGCCTGCCGCAGTTGCGCCGCGTAGTGCTCGACCAGGGCTTGGCGGTCCAGCTTCGTCTCGATGCGGGCGTTCTGGGTTACCCCATCGCTACTGTTACCTCCCCCCTGCGGCTGAACGACACTGTTCGCCGGAGCGGCCAGTTTGGGCAACACCAGGAAGGCCGGGGGCGCCGGGGGACGCGCCCCGATGTACTCCAACATGCGTTCGGTGTCGCCTCCCGCCTGTTTGCGGAGACTGACCTGAGTGACGTTCCCCACCACCCGCATGGTCACGTGGAGCAGCTCGGCCGGGGTCTTGCGGTACAGCGCCAGGTTGCCGACGGCATTGCCCGGCTGGAAGCCGCCCTGCTGCTCGTAAGGACCGTTCAGAAAGTCGGGGGCTTCCAGCCAGCCTACGCCCAGCGCCCTGGTGAAGTGCGCGGTGACCTGTGCTGGACTCAGGGCCGTGTCGAAATGCACGGCGGTGTTCGAGGGCGCCTCCCCCCGTTGAAAGGTGATGCTGATCGCGCCGATCACGCGGCTTCCGGCGGGCAGGGGCACACCGAACCCGGCAGGCACCTGGCCGACCAAGACCTCGGTGCGGCTGTCCGTACCCGGCCCGTCGGGATTGATGACCCGTTGCAGCAGCTCGCTGGCGGTGTCGGCAGACGGGGCGGGAGCCGTCTGAGCGTGGCCGAAGGTCAGGGTCAACACGCCCAGGAGGGTCAGCAGTTTGAGGGACATGCCTCAGCTTGTCGGCTGGGTTCTGACCCGGCGTGAGAGCGCTGTGAAGCCAGGCAGACCGGTACAACGGGCGTCATTCCACTCACGGAGAGGGTGGACGGCCTGCTGGGGGAGATCCAGCGGTTCCACGCCACCCGCTCGCAGGCCAGGGGACGGCCACAGGTGCTGGACATCGCCATCCTCGGCCGCGCGCAGCGGCAGCACGGAGAGCGAGCCTCTTGGCTGGAGGTGCACGCCGAGCAGTTCCGGCGCTGGCGGGCGCTGTCCCTGGCACCACCGCAGTGGGAGACCGTAGATCGGCGCTCGTGGGACGTTGAGGCTCCCCATCTGGTGGAGCAGGTCTTTGGCACTGGTGGAAGAGCTGCGCTTCGAGAGCGCCCACCGACGGCGGGAGAGAAGCGCGGCGGAGCCGGCGCCGGCCGAACCGAGCGGCGTGCCGACGAGGCACGATCTCTGACATTTGGCGCTTGATAACGCCTCCTTTAAACTCCTCAGGTCCGCTCGTGTCGAGACCTGACAAGAGGCCAAAAAGGCTCACAGCGACAGCTATTATGCTAGTATTAGCTCCTTACGGGAGGGCGAGATGACCACCATTCAAGACCAGATCCGCCGTGAGCTGGAGGCCAGGAGTGCCGCGTATGACCAGGCCCAAGCCGAGCGCAATCGGCGGGCCAGGGACGTTCACAGCGTCCGGCGTTCCCAGCAGATCGAGGGGGGCGACATCTCGCCCTACGCCCAGACGTTGAGCCAGCAGTACATCGACGGCACCCTTACCCCCGCCGAGATGCGCGCGAAGCTGCTGGAGCATTACGGCGTGACCGTGAAGTGACCCCGGCGTGACCAGGGGTCCAGCGTTTTTCTCCTACGACAACGGAGTGCCCAAAAACCGCCTCGGACTGGACGACGCCGAGGCGTTGTCGTTCATCGAACGCGACACCACATTCACCCGGATGCTGGAGATCAGGAACGGCACGGCGCCGGAGGCCACCCGCAGCGGGCGCTTTGACCTGGACCACCTGCGGGCGATCCACCAGCACATCTTTCAGGACATCTACGAGTGGGCCGGGACCACCCGCAATCAGCCGATGCAGATCGAAGGCCAGCAGGTTCAAGCCGCGCCCCTGATTCACAAGGATGATGGGCGGACGCCGGTGCCGTTCGTGCCAAGCAACCAGGTGGACCGCAGCTTGAAGGCCACCTTCCTTCAACTCCAGCAGCAAGATCACCTGCGGGGTCTCCCCCGCGCTGAATTCGCGGACCGGGCCGCGCTGGCCTTCTCTGAGATCAACAACGCCCATCCGTTCATGGAGGGCAATGGCCGCACCCAGCGCGAGTTCATGCTTCAGTTGGCCGGGCAGGCCGGTCATCCCCTGAACTTTGATGTGGTGAGCGCCGAGCGGATGAGCATCGTCAGCCTGGAGGCACGGATGGGCGATCTGTCCGGGATGCAGCGGCTGTTTCAGGAGATCAGCGATTCCCAGCGGGTGGCGGCGCTGGACAAGGCGCAGGGCTTTCTTGACCAGGAGCGGGTGAACTGGCAGGAAATGTACATCGCCACCGCCACGCCGGGCCGTGAGTACAGTGGTCCGGTGGCCCTGAGCAGCCCAGAGGTGGTGGTGATGCGGTCTGGAGGGGACGTGATCGTGGCGCAGACCCGAGATGTTGCCCTGGAGGAGGGGCCGCCGAGCGGGACGGTTCACTTCACGGCCACGGACTATGGTCCCCCTGACCAGGACGGTGAGGGCCAGGGACGCATACGCCAGATCGACTTGGACCTGTGATGGCAGTTGAGAGTGCCGAGGCCATCGCCTGACTAACTTATTTAAATAGAAAAATATTTAACTCGCTCAGCGCTGGATTTCTTTCTGATCGGGTGACCGGGTTGTCTTCAAGGAGGGGGGCGCACCCCCCTGACAAAAACCTAAAAGCGTGCTGGGGGCCGGGATGCGGGCTGATGGAACGCCGCCCGCTGCCCCCCAGCACAACGGTTTTTGTACCCCCCCTTGCGGACCTTGAGGTCATCCGTGAAGAAGGGCTGCTCAAGACCCAATGGAGCGCCTGACGGCGCACAGCCCCTCTGTTCCCTGCGGTCACGCCTGAAAGGCAGAGGTCCTCGCCGGACCGGCGTTCGCCAGAGAAAAAACGTCAGGGAGGGGCGCGACATTTTTTCTCTGGCCTGCGGCCTCCAGGGTGGCAAAGCGCGCAGAACGCTGTCAAACCCGGCCAGGGGGAGGCCGGGTTACGACGGGGCCGCCGAGAGCGGCCTCGCTTGACAGCAGCTTCAGCAAAGGAGTGGGGAGAAAGGTGCGGGGCGGCGCGGCGAGGGGGCGAGGGGGGCGCCAGGAGCCGCCAGGGGCGGCACACGCCCGCCCGAAGGGGCGGGGTGTGGGCGTCCAGGGGTAGGAGGGTAGTTTTCTCTATCCAGAGGGAGAAACACTTGACGTAGTACCGCAAATGCGGTACTATTGACCTACCCCGGACAGGGCAAAGGAGCGACGCACATGGACCATTTCCAGCACATCACCGACGCCGCCGAACTGAAAGCCGCTTACCGCCAGCTTTGCAAGCAGTACCACCCGGACAAGGGCGGCAGCACGCAGCAGATGCAGACCATCAACAACGCCTACGAAGCCGCCATGACGCGGATTCTGAACGCCAAGCCGGACGAGGAATACGGTGAGGACAAGTGGTACAAGAGCCGCGCCGAAGAGGCCGAGGTGGAGGCCAGGGTCAGGGCCGCCGTCGAGAAAATCGCGCACCTGGACAGACTCGACATTGAAATTGTCGGGGCGTGGGTCTGGGTGGGCGGCGACACCCGCGCCCACAAGGACGCGCTGAAGGCGGCCGATTACTGGTTCATGGGCAAGCGGAAAATGTGGGCGTTCAAGGGAAAATTCAGCCGGGGCCGCAGCAACACCAGCATGGAGGAACTACGCGAGAAGTACGGCAGCGAAAAGGTCTCTCCCCGTTCGCGCTCTTTGAAAGCCGTGTAAGACCTTTGGGGCTGGCCCGCGCGTCAGGCGGGCCGGCCCGCGACAGGGGGAATGATGCCATGCCCAACGACGCCCACCCCAGGTGCAGTTCTGAGCTCCAACACGCCGCCGCCACCATCAAAATGGTGCGCGTTCTGTACGCCCAGCGTCTCAGAGATGCCCAGCACGCTGCCCGTACTGGGAATCCCGCTGCTGCCGTGACCCTGACGCACCTGCGCACCACGCCCTGCGCGGTGCCGAACCCAGACCGCCGCAGCGACTGCGCGAGGCACGCCGCCCGCGCTGAAGCGTTGCACCGCGATTTGTCCACCCTTGACCTGGACGACGTGACGGCCAGCGCCAGACTCACCGCCGCCGCAAGTCAGGTTGACCTGTTTGCCATTTTGCAATTGACCGCTTCTTTCTGATCCTGTCCGGCGGTGGGGGCTGCACTCCGGCGCGGCGCCTTATCTGGCGTCTAGCATGCTGAAAAGCTTGACATAGTACCGCATTTGCGGTACTATGTTCTTACCCCGGACAGGGCAAGGAGGAACGAAATGCAAGACCGCAGCACCCCCCGCAACATTCGCCGCACCTGGAAAGTTGACGTCTACGGCACCTGGGGCGACGGCCCCAGCGCCACGGTGTATCTGGGTTCCCATACCGTGACCCTGTGCGCCGATGGGAGCGGCGCGAAGACCGCCGAAATCGACGGCGAGGCCCAGGGTGCTCTAAACCGCGTGGTGGGCTACCTCGCAGACCGCGACAACATCGTGACCCTGCTCAGCGAGGAGCGGCTGCCCGCCAGTCAGCCGTTGCCCGCCCCGGTGATCGGCAAGGCCCGCGCCTGTGCGCTCCACAAGATCATGGGTCTGGCCGGCCTTCCCCACGCCCAGCACTACGCGCTCAGCGCCGCCGCGCTGGGCGAGCCGTGGCCGCTGTCCACCCTCGCGGACCTGACGGAGGGAGAAGCGCAGACCGTCTGGGGCCACCTGTGCCGCCTGTACCCGAAAGCCCGCGAGGTGGCCGCGCAGCTTCAGCGCCGCCGCCCGGCCCAGGCTGCCGCCTAAGTTCTCCCCGTGGGGAGGGACAAGCCCTCCCCCGTTTCCCCAAGGAGTGCCCATGACCCCCACCCTGCGCGTGATTCACCCCGACGGACGGCAAGACGTGACCGAGATCGGCCCGGAGGCCGACACCCTGAACCTGCTCAGGGCGGCGGTGGGCGGCTGGATCGAGTACCTTCCGGCCCACTACCACGCCCTCAACAGCCATGAGGTGGTCATCAACGAGGAGGGTCTGATCCACAACCTGCCCCCCAACTGGATCGGCAGCCGCCTCATCGGACTGGACCTGACCCAGTATCCGCCGCTGCATGGCCCCATCGTGATTGTTCCGCATGACCCCGCCGATGGCCCCAGCCCTGCCAAGCAGCGTCAGCAGGCCACTTCTCCTGACGGTCTGGTCAACCTGTACGCCTGCGCCCTGGAAGGTGACCCGGCTGCCCTGACGGCCCTGGGGGTGAGTCGTCCCGAAGACATCACTGTGATCGACGCCCGCCCTCCTGTGCGTCATTTTCTGTATGCGCTTCACCCGGACGGACGCACCGAACGGCATGACCTGGAACCCATCGAGGAGGGCCGCCGTTGGATCGCCGAGCGGCTGGGCGCAGGGCAGCGCCTGCCGCCGCACGCCCAGCAGGTCACGGCCTACGCGGTGATTTCCAGCGTCGCTCCCCGTGACCCGTGCCCCAACGAGGTGGCCCGCGCCGCGCTGGGCCTGGCGGACACGCCCTGCGGCCCGGTGATCCTGATTCCCACTGGGACGGCAGACCCGTCCCAGGTACACCAGCGCCTGGACGAGGCCCTGAACGGTGCGGGAGAGGCGTGTGGAGAGCTTGGGCTGACCCTGGATTGGGCCACTTGAGGGACGCGTTCCAGAGTCGAAGCAGTTTGCATCCAAAACGTGCTCCGCTGTCCCTCGTCCCTCCCTGTTTACAGTCGGAGCTTGGAGTTGCGCGAAGGCGAGGGAGCTGGAGTTCCCATCCGAGCCGTGTTTTTTACTGCTACGGCTCCAAACACCATACAAAATAGTTTGCTAATTTAATATTAAAAGTGTAGAATAGTGTATGCCCAAAATCATTTCCATAGGCAATATGAAGGGCGGCGTGGGCAAGACGACCACGGCGATTCACCTGGCCCAGCAACTGGGCCGCAAAGGCCGCACCCTGCTCCTGGACGCCGATGACGAGCTGCAATGTTCCGCCGTGTGGCGGGAGGGCGACTTCGACGGCTGGACCTTCGAGGCCCAGCCCTACCGGGCGTACCAGCCCAGCGACGGGGCCGATTTCGAGTACGTGGTGATCGATACCAAGGGCAACGAGCAGGGGGGCGATCTGTTGAGCCTGGCCCAGCAAAGCGATCTGCTCCTGATTCCCACCAAGCCCGACGGTCTGAGCGCCACCGGTCTGATTCGTACCCTGACCCCCCTTGTTGAGGGTGGGATCAGCAATTATCAGGTGCTGATCGTCGCCAACATGGGCGGACGGGGCGAGGAGCTGCGCGACGCCCTGGCCGAGCAGGAGATTCCGGTGCTCACCACCATCGTGCGCCACAGCACCGCTGTGGGCGACGCTGCCGAGCGGCGGGTGCCGCTCGAAGCCCTCAAGGGCAACCGCTATGCCAAGCTGCTGGCCCTGGAGTACGCCAGCGCCGCGCGGGAGGTGCTGGCCCATGTCTGAAGCGCCCAAGAAACCGGCCCGCTTTGATCTGCGCGCGATTCGTCAGTCCAAGCCGGAAGCGGCAGCCCCCCCGCCGGAGCCGCTGCCCGAACCGGAAGAGAAGCTGGTGCAGTTCGGCAGCCACATGCTCGCCGGAACCAAGCGTCGCCTGAAGCAGGCCGCCGCCCGCGAGGGCCGCAAGCAGTACGAGACGTTGCACGACGCGGTGACGGAGTATCTAGCCCGCCATCATCCAGAACTGAGCGAGGATTGAGCGAAGCAGGCGGGACCACCCGCTTCTAAATAGAGACTATTTTATTAGCTAATTATTTTAATATTGACGGCATCAGAAGGTGCTTGAATCGGCCCAGGGAGGCTGAGATGCACGATAACGAACCTGAACTCATGCTTGAGCAGGCCAAGCGACTGGTGGCCCGGAAGATCAGCGTTATTCCCACTGGCGGCGGCCTCTCCCCGAAAGCCAAGCAGCCCCACCACCAGGCGCTGAAGGCCACCGGCCATTTCTCCCTGGACCGCGAGGGCCGGCGCCGCAGCTCCTGGAAAGCCCTGCAACGTCGGCTGCCCACCCTGGAAGAATTGGAGGCCTGGTACTTGCAGCACCGCGCGCGGGGGCTGGGGCTGGTTACTGGCGCGCTCAGCGGGTACGTCGCCATTGACGTTGACCCTGAAGGACTGGCGCTGGTTCAGAGTCTGGGCTGGCAGCCGCATGTCCTCACGCCCAGCGGCGGCATGCACTTCTACCTGAGACATCCGGGCTGGTACGTCCCGTCCAACGCTTCCAAGAACAAAGCCGCCCTTCCGCCCGGCGTGGACGTGCGGGGCGACGGCGGCTACTGCATGGCTCCGCCCAGTCGCAACCGGGCAGGACCGTACCGGCGCACCGCTGAGCGGCATGACCTGACCATTGACCAGGTGCCGCTTACGGTCCGCGTCGCGGGGGCCGAGTACCGCCTGCGCGAGGCTCTGGGACTGACCTCGCCAGGCCCGGCCACAGGTTCACCCCAGCCGTTCTCAGGGGCGCAGGTGGAGGAGGGTGGACGGGTGCCGGTGTGGCTGATGCTGGACCGGGCCGAGCGCTACGCCCCGGTCAGCCGGAACCGGGGAGCCTTCATGCTAGGCCTGTGGCTTCATGCCAATGGGTACACCGCCGAGGAGGCTGAAGCCTGCGCGGACGAGTACGCGCAGCGGGTCTATGCCACCAAGGCTTCTCCCTTTTCGGTGGGTGAGGCGGTCACGGCCATTCGCAGCGCTTACCGGTATCCTCGCAATCAGCCCTGGACACGCCGGGTCGGGGGGTGGGTCAGCGAGGAGGGGTAAGGACTGGTCCCACTTGGAGCTATTTGTGCCAACCCACTGTTGGGACGGTGGACCAAATCTGATACCGCTGGCTTACTCAGCCCCCGCTGGGCGACAGGGGTACTGTGGCTTTAGGAAGAGGGAGGTGGGTATATGAGCCTGAAGGACAGCCACCCCGGCCAGGTGCCGGAAGAGACCGCCCGCGTCGCCAAAGCTGTGTTCCGAAAGGGCCACCGCTACCTCACGCTCCGGGACACGTTCGGTGACTTGTTTGACAGCGACGATTTCAGAAGCCTCTTTCACTTAGAAGGCCGCCCCGCCATCGACCCCGCTCAACTCGCCCTGGTCACCCTCGTACAATTCGTGGAGAACCTCAGTGACGAACGTGCTGCCGATGCGGTCCGGGCGCGCATTGACCTCAAATATCTGTTGGCCCTGCCCCTCGATCATCCCGGCTTTGATGCCAGTGTCCTGTCGGAGTTCCGCACCCGGCTGATTGAAGGGCAAGGGGAACACCTGCTGTTCGAGCGGCTTCTCGAGCGGTTCCGCGCGCAGCAACTGCTGCGCGCTCGCGGCCAGCAACGGACCGATTCAACCCACGTGCTCGCTGCGGTCCGGGCCCTCAATCGTGTCAGTCTGGTCGGGGAAGCATTTCGGCACGCCCTGAACGTGCTGGCTATCGCTGCCCCCGAGTGGCTCGTCCAGCACGGCCAGAAAAACTGGGCACAGCGCTATGCCAGCCACTTCGACCTGACGGCCGAAGTGGCCGAACGCCAGCGAGCCAAGCGTGAAGCTCTGTTGCTGCAACTCGGTGCTGATGGGAAAGAGCTCCTGGAGGCCGTCCTGGCACAGGACGCGCCCCGCTGGCTGTGCGAATTACCTGCCATCCAGATTCTCTGGCGCGTCTGGCTTCAGAACTTCACGCCGACCGAGGTGGGAACCCTTCGTTGGCGAACGAACGACGAGATCCCCCCCAGCGCAATGTTCGTGGGCTCGCCTTACGATGCGGACGCCCGTTACAGCCAGAAACGCTCGACCTCCTGGGTCGGATACAAAGTCCACCTCACTGAGGCCTGTGACGACGATCTCCCGCTGCTGATCACGAACGTGGAGACGACCATTGCCAACACCCAGGACTTCGACGTCCTCGAAGATGTTCATGACCACTTGAAGGCCCGGCAACTGCTGCCAGGGGCGCATCTCGTGGATATGGGTTACCTGAGCGCGGGGTTGCTGGTGAGTGAGCGGCGCGACCACGATGTGAAGCTCATCGGTCCTGCCCGGCAGGACCAGCGCTGGCAAGCTTGGGCCGGGCAAGGCTTCGCCGCTGAGCACTTCAAGGTCGACTGGGAACGCCAGATGCTGACCTGCCCCGCGGGGCAGGTCAGCGCAAGCTGGACCAATGTACTGGATCAGCGACAGCGGGCTGTGGTCAAGGTCAAGTTCTCCATGACGGACTGCGGGAACTGCGCTTTGAAGATCCACTGCACCAAGTCATCAAGGCGAACGGTGACCCTTCAACAGCGCGAACGGCATGAGGCGCTGCTGGAATGGCGGGGGTGGACGCAGACCGGGGAATTCGCCGCGCTGTATGCCAGAAGGGCCGGAGTGGAGGGCACGATGTCGGTCGGTGTCCGGGTCGCGGGCATGCGACGGTCACGGTATTGCGGACTGGCGAAGACGCGCCTGCAACATCTCTGCACGGCCTCGGCACTGAATTTGCTGCGGGTTGCGGATCACTTGGACGGGCAGCCGCGCGCTCGGACCCGCGTGGCTGCTTTCCAGCGCGTCCTGGCACAGGTCGCCTGAGTAAGCCAGCGGTATCAAATCTAGGAAAGAGTCAGTATTGGCAATTGGAGGCGTTCGATAGGGATAGACATATGCTGTTAGGTTGACCGCCGGCTATTCTGTTACCAACAGAACGCCAACACTTGACCCACAGTTCCCCTAAACTGGTTACCATACAGCCCAGCACCGACAACGGTGTGGGGAGGAAAATGATGAAAGCGATCCTGAAGTTGAGCTTGGCGGTGTGGCTCTTGGGTGCCGGATTCCAGGGGGGCGCGCTGGCAGCGGCGCTCTCTGGCTCCACCACCGCGGGTGGCATCACCACCCAGGGCATCTCGGACTGGGACTGTGGCCGGATTTGTGATTGAGACGCAACCATGATCGAGCTGGGTGACGACAACTTTGAACCAATGATTCAACAGGGCCTGTGGGTGGTTGATTTCTGGTCACCCACCTGTGCCCCTTGCCGGGTGGTGTCACCCATTCTGGCCGACCTCGCGCGCGAGTGGCAAGGTGAAGTGCACTTCGCCTCAGTCAATGCGGACACTGAGCTGAGAACCCGCTTCGCTCAACAGATTTCCGGCCTGCCCAGTGTGGTGGTCTTCCAGGACGGGCGCCCGGTGGACTTGATTCTGGGTGCCCATCCTGCGCGGGTGTACCGGGACCGTATCGCAGGAGTCAGGAGTGTGCATCCCTGAGTCTTCATTTCAGGAAGCCGTGCCGGTGGGCGACGCCCTGCGCGACACCCGCTCTTGGTACGACTGGAAAACCCAGCAGGCGGCCCAGGGGCGGTCTTTGTTCGAGACGGCGGCCCTACTCAGCCCGGACCGTTCCCCCATTGCCCGGCTAAGGGCCGCCACCCTCCTCGAACGCGCCGGACACCTGACCCAGGCCATGGCCGACATCAAGGTCTGCCTGAAATCCGGGGACCGGGCCATCCGGGTTCACGCGCTTGCCCTGTTGATTTTCAGCGAACGTGAAAGCAGAAATCAGGAAGACCATCCCGGCGTTGACCAGATCGATCCGGCCATTCGTACCCTTGAGCCGCATCTCAATTACGGTGAGGGCGACGGTGAGGTGGATGACTTTTATATCGAAACGCAGGTGGTCCTGAAATACAATCTTTGCCGCCTGTATTTTGATCTCGGAAAGTACGATCTGGCCCTGGCCCACGCTGGGGAGGCCATTTATTTGAGCCTGCCCCTGGAGACCCCGCAGCTCACCTTTTCCGTGCGGATGAGCTATGCCCGGGCGGCCCTGCGGCTGGGACAGATCCAGGCGGCCCTGCGCGAATACCAAGTCATTAACACTGTGGCGCTGCCAGGCACCAACCTGTGGTTGTTCTCCGGTCTGAACGTCGCCAATATCCTGCTGATGCTGGGCGACCACGCCGAGGCCCTGACGCTTATTGATTTCATCCTGGGCAGTGACGCTGGGAATGTGCCGGCGCTGACCAGCCGGCAGTACATCCGCGCCCTGTCCGGCCTTTTGGCTCCCGAGGAGGCCATCCAACCCTGCCGTGATCTTCACCGTGACCAAATCAATGCGGGCCTTCAGGCCCTCATCGCGTTCGTCAATACCGGCCAGCGCGAGGGGTTAACGCGTGCCCTTGAGCTCTTCAAGCATCTGCAGGGTAATAATCCAACGTTCGACGGCGTGATCGGCTGGGCGCAGAGCGTGGCGCTGCTGAACCTGGGGCAGATCTACCTGTCGGCCCAACGCATCATGTTGCACCCGCCCAACTTTCCAGTGGTGGAAGCGCTGGTGCTCGGCATGAAGCTCGACATTGCTTTGCAGCCTGATGGCATTGATCTCGAACCTCCAGCCCAACTCTGCCAGCAGCTGCAGCAGCTCTTTCGCCGGGAACCCTCCAGGTCGGCCCGCCTGGGCTTGGCGGAAATCCTGACCTACTGGCACCCTAAAGCGGCGGCCTTTTGTGCCTTTTCACCGCATTCCGTGCCCGAACTGGTCGACGCCACCCTGCCGTCCGTGTTTGTGGACGGGCGGCCCATCCGGGTACATGGCCAGGCCATCGCCACTCGGCTTCCCTTCCTCCAGATGACCCTGGAAACGTTCGGCATCGACGCCGCGATGCCACGCGATCAATCCACCGAGCGGGAACGGATGGCCAGCGCGCTGACAGTGGGCTGGGGTGCGGGGACACGCCAGCTGCCTGTCATTCCCCCCGCCCTGCTGATCTTTCATTATGTGAGGGTCGCCGAGCAGGAGGGGGGACTGTGGCGGATGGCCGCGCGGGAGCTGGCCCGAACCCACGGCACCGTCCCCAAAACCTTCGGCGGTCATCTGCGTCAGGAGCGGACACTGTTGGCCGAACTGTTGGGACAGTTGCTGGACGAGCGCATCAACGTGAAAACATTCCAGCATCGGCTGGCAAAACGCAGAAGCCCTGCGGAGGGAGATTCACCATGACGACGGAGAACCGCGCTGCGCCCCTGGAAGTCTTGCAGTCCCTGCTGGCCGAGGCCACGCCCGCGGAGCGGCACTATCTCGAAGGCCAGGTCCTGAAGTATGCGCGGCGCGCTCAGTCTGGGGCAGATCAGGCGGGGGAACAGCCGCCGACATCAGCCGCCTTGAAGGCCTCGGCAGACCGGGGATACCAGGGCCTGTACTGGTACCGGTTCGAGTTGAACAAGCCTGACGTGGACCCTTACTGGACCACGTTCCTCACCCAACAGATCGACAGGTACGAGCGGCAACTGGGTCAGCTGGTCAGTGACCTCGCCGCTCAGGGCCTCGCGTACACCGCGCCCGCCTTCGATCCAGCGTCGTTGGCGCAGAGCGAACAGCTGGAGGCGACGCGCGATGAGCTGCGTGCCCTGCGGCAGCTTCAGACCATGACCATGGCTTGGCAGGAGCGGCATCCCAGTCATTCGGGGGCCGCGCAGTCGCTTCAGAAGCTGGAATGGCAGATCATAACGCTCGAAAGTCGCCTGGCGGGGCTGAGTGGTGAGGCGACCCGCTGAACACCACGCGGCTTGAGTTGCCCCTTCGCCGAGCGACTGAGAATGTTCCGACGTGCCGCCAAATGTTGGGCAACTGTTGGGCAACTGTTGGCGAAGTGTGATCCACCAGCCACCGCCCGCCCCGTATCCTGCCGTGCGTCCCCAGGGATGAGCGGCAGGAGGTGAACCTTGAGAGTTCAGACCAGCATTTTTTCTTCTCCCGAGCCTGAGCGGCGGAAACCGCAGGCGAATTCCCGCAACCCACGAAGACCCATCTCTCTCACAGACGAGAGCGTCCCTCCAGAGGACAGCCCCCCGAGTCCGGCAGATGACCGCGCGCGCGTCGATCAGCACCTGAGCGATGTTGCTCAGCTTGCGTTTCAGCTCAGTGCACTGCTCGACCGGATGGAGCGCGCCAATGCCCAGAGCCTGGAACGGAAAATGGTCTGGACCGCTGCCCGGCTGGATCAGGCGTATGACCGGGCTATCGCTGCCGGCGCCGCCGTGGGCGTCGGGTATCTCCTGTCCCTGGACAGCTCCACCTTTCTGGTGTGTCTGACCGAGCTGGGCGTTGAATGCAGCCCCCATACCCAGGAAACCGAACAGGTGGCCTAGATCACGCCAGTGGGCAGGGTTGCTTCCCGATGGGGCGTGGGCCGGGGCAAGCTGAACACCGCAAGCTCGCGCACGTCGATGGGCGGACTCCGGCGCGGGGGATCGTACAGAAACGCCGTCAATTCCTCAACGCCTTCAGGGGTCAGGTACGTGAACACCTGAATCTGGTCAAACGCCCCACCACCCACCAACTCCCGGTGCAGCCGACGCAGGGCGGCCAGCGTATACCCGTTGTGCTGCGCCAGGACCAGCACCTGTTTGCCCGGCGGTGTGAAGACCAGCGCCCGTTTGCGGACCGTCAGATCAATGGCGTATCCGGCGTCTTCCAGCCGCTGGCCGATGTCACGCAGGCAGACCGCGTTCATCAACCCGTCGTCTGTGGGCGTGAACGGCCCAGCCATGCCGGCCAACCGGCGGCCCGCAAACAGCAGGAACAGGATCTGGCCCAATGCTGTTTTGCGGCGGGCGCAAATGCGTTGCCGGAGGGCCTGGGTCACCAGTTCTTTCCCAAAAACGGCCTCGGTCTCAAACTGCAGCATTGCCCCGAAGCGGTTCATCTCCTTCGCCAGATCGGTGAAGGCCGCCGAACGAAACACCTTGATGACACTCATCTCTCGGACCCTTCTCTCAAAACCTTCAAATAGTGTCCAGCGTATCTTTTCGCCATCGTCGCAACTTTACCACCGCAGCGCCGGCACCCTCATCCGCCGCCCTCCAATGAGTAGTAACGTAAATATCCATATCACCGGACCGTGCTCCCATCGCTGCTCAACGGAGGCTCAACCCATGTGAACTGACGTCGACACGCACAATCCAATGAAAAACCCCGCCTGGCAGCGGAGTTCTTCAAGCCAACTTCCTCATTAAGCACAAGGGCCAGAAACACCCGCAGCTTAACGGAGAAGGCCCCCTTATTGCAAGTTGGGAGACGCCATGTCCGAACTGCCCCCGGATGGAGTGACATTCAGCGCAGCGGCCCGTCTGTCGATCACCACAGAACGCGCCGAGCCATCCGCTCAAGCTGCCGCCGTCGCCAACCCGCAAGCTGGTGCTCCTGAGCGCCGTGAACGGCGTGGAGCACTCGAGTCCACGGAGGTCCCAGCTCCTCTGGGCCACCCCCCACCGGCGTCCACTGCTGGACCACCCGCGCACAGCCGACCTCCACTTCAAAGCCTATCGGCCGCCCAACAAGAGATCGCTGATCATTGGAGCCCTGCGGGCCTGCCTGGCCTCTTACGGACCGTGGGCGGGCCGGCATGACGGCTCCCCGACTGACGCTGGAGCGTCTTGCCACAGAGGCCAGCCGGCGGGCGTTTCTGGAGGCCCAGAAGGCCGCGCTGCTGGCCGGGCAGCCTCAGGCTGCGCCGCGAGGTCCACCCACCTCTCTGACAACGCGCCTCCCAATTGACCCTATCGAGGCGCTGAAAGCCGTTGGCCTGTACCGCAAGAGCATCCGGGCCAAACCGGTGCTGAGCGGCTACACGCCCACCAAGACCTTCTGGCCGGTGATGTTCCCGTACAAAGCGGGGCAGCACCTGACCAAGCTGAGCCGCAGCGTGTCCCGCGACTGGCGCCTGATCCTGACCGGCATCAGCACCACCAGCCTGGCGGGAGGGAGGCTGACCAGCTCCCAGGGACTGAATCTGATCCGCATCATCGAGGAGCTGCGCAAGCACTGCTACCTCAAGGTGGGCGAGGACGGGCGGCCCCTCCAGTCCCGCGAACAGGTGGTGCAGCTGGTGGGCGGAAAGTTCTGTTTCGCGCGCGAATGCGGGATGAGCGAGGCCACCTTTTACCGGGCCTTGAAGCATCCCCTGGCCCATCTGTGGCTCAGAAGCCAGAAGGTGCAGCGCACCGACGGGGACACCGCCGCTCGCCGCAACGTCGCCACGCTGTTCAGCGTCAGTCTGTACGAGCCAGTGATCCCCGCAGACCTGGAGGCCGCCTTCTTCGCCGAGAGCGTGCAGCAGTCTCAGCCTGTTGTCGTGCCATGCGATGCTCATCCTGAAACGACAGCACGATCCATCCCTGACCCACAGCCAGGCGGATGGAGCAGACCCACGGCGACCCGAGGAGAAGCTTTCCCAGCGGGCGGCGCCAGAGCAGACCTGCTGCGCTGCCTGGATGGGGCGGCGTTGATTTCCCGCGCAGGGGAGCGGGAAACCCTGCCCCCCACCCTTGAGCCCCTGACAGACCGTCTGGAGGCGTGTGTCGACAGATTGCGAGACGCCAACCCGCAGCTGTGGGCATTCGCGGTGCAGATCGCCATCCACCACGATGACCCAGCCAGCCACGTGGTGGCCGCCATCGGGTTTTACAAGGCACTGGTCCACCTGGGGGTGGGGGCGGTGCAGCGCTGCATCCAGCGGGTTGAGAAGTGGCGGCTCGGGGGTCAGTCGATCCAGACCCCAGGCCGCTTGCTGATGCACCTGCTGAACAAGCAGGCGCGGGCCGCCACCGGGTTCAACATCCATGATCTGGGCACTGAGCCCGGGCGTGTGCTGGCCTGAGCCCAGGACGCCCCACGGCGGGTGCCTGGAACCAGGCGCGTGGACTGGCGGTCAGGGGGCCTCGCCTGTGGCGGCCCGGACCGCTTCGATCAAGTCGCCCTGACCTTTCGCGGCCGCGACCAGCTGCTCGATGGCGTCCTGCGGCAGGCTAGCGAGGCGCGCGACGGCGGCGGCGTGCGGCGCGCGGCCCAGCTTGACCTTGAGAATGTTCCGGATCATGCCCAGGGATTCGCTCTGGGTCAGGGGCAGGAGCACGGGCTGCGGTTCACCCCTGGCCTTGCCGCTGGTCCTGGACCGTGCGGCGGTGTCATTGCGCCCAGGACTCTGCGCCGCCACGTACTTTTCCGGGTTCCGAACGGCGTCCACGGTCGCGGCGCCGAGCGAGCGCGGCTTAAAGCCCTGGGCCAGGCGCGTCCGCATCGCCTGCACCACTTCACGAATCCGCTCCGGGTGCTCGGTGACCAGCGCTTCGGCCACTGGACGCGTCACTTTCATGTCGGTCAGCAACTTCACCAGTTCCGGATCAACCTCGCCCTCAAATTCGTACGTGATGCGGGTGCCCTCCCCCGATCCTTCATACGCGACGTCACGCAGGTATTTCGCCGCGATCAGGTGGGCGTGAGCGCCGTCCAGGGTGCGCTTGACGTTGTTGGACCGCTGCCCACTGAGGCCGGTGGCTTCCCGCCAGGCGGCCATAATCACGGGCAATTCGCGGGCCAGTGAGCCGTCATCGCCCACCCGGTGGGCCTGAAGCACCCGGTACAGACTGCGCGCGGTGGGCTGCTTGAGGTCGCCCAGCAGTTCGGCATCGAGAATCTGGTAGAACCCCTCGCGAATCGATTGCGCGAAGTGCCGCGAGAACGTGACCCGCAGCGGCGCGCCGGCCTCGATGGTGCCGCCTTCCCCACTGGCGCTGAGGCTGGTGTCTCGCACCGAGATGCGGTCAATCAGGCGGCTGGTCTCGGTGGTGCCGCGGGAGCGCCCTCCAGACTGCCGTGAGACCCGCATCAGCCAGCTCACGCCCTCCAGCCGCAGCAGGCTGTCGCGCAGCCTGCTGTAGGCGTTTCCACGGGTGCCCATGGGGGTCAGTTTGAGCAGCGCGTACGCCGTGCATTCCACCGTATCGTCGTCCGGGCACCCGGCCTCAAAAAACAGCGTCTGCAGGGCGAGCAGGACATCCGGGTCCACGCCGTGTGGACGGCCCCGCGCGGCAACGCCCTGAACGTAGAAGTCACGGTCCCCAATGCTGAAGGTGGTTTCCCAGCGCTGATCGTTGCCGCTCTCCCGGTTGAGGATGCTGAAGACGCCAGACCGGGCCAGGGTCAATTCGTTGATCAACGGTTCGTTGCCCTGCTGCATGATTGATGATTATAGTGATTTAAAAAGAGAAAAAAAGATTGATTGCATCATCAAGGGCAAAAACAGACCTGCGCTGGGCGCGGGTTTTTCTGCTTCCATGACTCAAAGCTAGCGTGGATTTTTCCCTGTTAGACTCAAAGGTAGCGTGCCTTTTGACTGGTTTTGCCTCAAAGGTAGCGTGGGTCTGACTCAAAGGTAGCGTGTCATTTGCGGGCCTGAAACTCAAAGGTAGCGAGAGGTCCAGGACAGTCGGAACTCAAAGGTAGCGTGCCCAACTGGGCGATTTTGCTCCAGGTGACTCAAAGCTAGCGTGGGTGGGTATTGTGCGTTGGGCACGTGAAAAAGTCGACTCTGACTCAAAGCTAGCGATAGGCGTGACTCAAAGGTAGCGAGAGGGTGGGGAGGGCTCCAGACAGCCTGGGAGGACAGGTCTCGCCTGCAGAAAGGGTGGGGTCAGAGGGAAGGGGGAGGGGAGGCGAGGTGGGTGCCTGTGGCTTGAAGGTTTGGAAGGATGTTCAGATCAAGGAGCAGCAATTCTCAGCATAACTGGCGTTAACAGACAAAGATCTCTGATCCATTTATGACGTTCTTTAAGGACGTTTTCTGCTGGTCAGCTTTTGCAGGCGCCTGGGCTGAGAGAAGATTGAGGGTGTGAAGTCGCAGGGAAGAGCCATCTTGTCTCTGTTGATTAACGCCAGATAATTGTAGGGGCGCATATGGCGTCATGTCCTCTTGGCCGGGCGCGGGAAGGGATCGAGTATTTTTCTCGTCTCAGGCTGCACCTCTCAAGGTGAGACGACTAAAGGAAGCTCAACCACTACCCAAGAACAAAGGGATTGTGGAAAACCCGCTAGGGATTCAGGAGCTTCCTTAGCGGAAAAGGCCAGGGATGACATGCTGCGCTGTCTGGATGGGGCGGCACTGATCACCCGCGCTGGCGCGCGAGGAACGCTTCCCCCCACCCTTGATTCAATGACCAACAGATCAGAGAGTTGTCTAGACAGATTACGGAATGCCAATCCTGAACTGTGGGAGTTCGCCGTGCAGATCGCCATTCACCACGACGATCCGGCCACGCACGCGGTGGCGGCCATCGGGTTTTACAAGGCTTTGGTCCACTTGGGAGTGAAGGAAGTGCGGCGCTGTATTCAGCGGCTGGAGAAGTGGCGGCTCAAGGGACAGAAGATCGAGACGCCAGGGCGATTGCTGATGCACCTGCTCAACGAGAAGGCCAGGACCGTGACCGAAGCGAAGGCGTACCATCACCGTTTCCCTTTGAGCATCATCGGCCACGCCCTGTCGCTGTCCCACCGCTGCCCACCCCGCGAGCGGGACGTACAGGAACGGCTGTTCGGGCCTGGCCTCCAGCTCAGTCACAACGTCCTGTGGCCGTGGGACCTGACGTTCGCTCCCCTCCTCACCAAAGAACGGCGTGGATGCGGACCCGCGAGAGGAGTGAAACAGTGGCGATGGCGGGCCAGAGACGAGCACGGCACCGTGCTCGATCTCGTGCTCTGACCACATCGGGATACGGAGGCCGCTCGGACCTTCCCGGCTGCTGGGTAAGTGCGCTGTCTTGGGGGTCAGGCAGACTGACAGGCTGTTGCGCCTCGCGGGCGAGCTCGCCGGTGATCGACGCGTCGCTGCCATCAGCATCGCCCCAGCGGGTGCGCTGGGGCGAGAGGGCCTACGGACACGTCACTACCGCTGTCGCCGTGCCGGCAGGGGGAGGCCTCGCTTCAGCTGCTCGGGGGTCAGCAGCTCATCGGGAAACAGTTCGCAGCCCCGGGCCAGTGTGGCCAGACGGCGGCGCTCTGTTTCGGGGTCCCGGCGTTCAGGGAAGAGGATTTCCAGCGCGCCGTGCTCGGTGATCTTCATCGGACCTCCGGGGACCATGCGAGCGCCGGGTGGGGAGCGGGCCCTGTGATCTGGGCCGGGATGCGGGCCGCGACTCCTTCGGGTGGGGCCCTTCTCGCCCCTGCCCGCTGAGCCGGGCGGCTGCCTGGGATGCGCCGACCAGCGCCCGTTCCTTGGGGGTGCGCGGAGAGACGTTGGGCTGCCGCGTCACCCGCTGCCCTCCCCGCCGTCCGGTCCTCCTATCCTCTGCTGGGCGGCTTTCTTCTCTTTTTCATGGCGTACGTCACTGTGGAAAGTGGGATCGGGGGCTGGGATGTCACACACCTGCAAGCCACCCTGGGCCTGGCCACGGGCACGGCGGCCCAGCTCTCGGCCCTGTTCTGGATCAGTTTCACCGTGGGACGGCTGATCTCCGCGCTACTGGCCCTGCGCGTCCCACTGGCCCGGCTGGTCACGGCGGCGTTGCTGCTGGCCGCAGGCAGCCTGACCCTGGCCACCGTGCCCTCCCTGGCCGTGGTGGCCTACGCCCTGACCGGATTGTTCCTGGCCCCGGTCTTCACCACCGGACTGGTGTGGATGACCCGCGCACTGCCAGGCGGCCAGGCCCCCACGCTCGTGTTCGCGGGGGCCTTCCTGGGGCCAGTGCTGGCCGCGCCGATGATCGGCACGCTGTGGGACGCCTTTGGGCCGACGGCCATTCCGCTGTCGTTGCTGGGCATCACGGTGCTGGCCCTGGCCCTACTGGCGGGCCTGCGCCTCAAACTGCGGACATGAAGTGGGAGCAAAACCCGGCCCACAATAGGCCTCATGAGTGATCTGCATTTCCTGGGCCTCGGCGGCACGGACGAGGTAGGAGCCAGCAGCTACCTGTATCTGCTGAAGGAAGGCCACCTGCTGATCGACGCCGGGGCGCGCCCCGGCTCCATCGGGGAGGCCGCCCTGCCCCAGCTCGGCCTCCTTACCGAACACCCGCCCACCGCAATGGTGCTGACCCACGCCCACCTCGATCACGTGGGTGCCCTGCCTGTGGTCATCCGACGCTTCCCGAAGCTCCCCATTTATTGCACCGAGGCCACCGCCCGTATCGCCACCCTCGTCCTGGGAGACACCCTCAAGGTCACCACCATGCAGGGCCAGCCGCTGTTCAGTGCGGGCGACATGAAGCGCACGCTGGAACGCCTGCGCCCGGTCCCGTACTTCACGCGCGTCAGTGATCACGGCTTCGCCTTCACGCTGTTCCCCAGTGGCCATCTCCTCGGCGCAGCCAGCGTCCTGATCGAGAGCGGGGGCCGCGCCGTGTTCCACACCGGGGACGTCAGCAACATCTCCACGCCCGTGGTGGACGCTGCTTGGCTGCCCGCCGCCGTGACGCCGGTGGACGCGGTGGTCTCGGAGAGCACCTACGGCGATACCCTGCTGCCCAGCCGCAAGGAGCAGGTGCGCGCCTTCGTCACGGCCATCGGAGAAACCCTGCGCGGTGGGGGCCGGGTGCTGATCCCGTCCTTTGCGCTGGGCCGCGCACAGGAGATCACCCAGATCCTGCAGACGGCCATGGCGGGCGGCCTGCTGCCGGCGGTGCCGATCCACCTGGACGGGCTGACGCGGGGCATCACCGAGGCCTACGAGGATATGCTGCCCCTCCTGCCCGAAGCATTGCAGAACCGCAGCAAGGTCAGCAAGCAGCGGCCGTTCCTGACCGGCACCGTCAACCTGGTCAAGGACAAACGTGAGCGCGAGGGCATCCTGGCCTCAGAGCGGCCTGCGGTGGTCATTGCCTCGTCGGGCATGCTGCACGCCGGGGCCAGCCCGCAGTACGCCCGCGCGTGGTTGCCGCACGCCGAGAACGCGCTGTTCGTGGTGGGCTACCAGGACGCCGAGAGCCCGGGGCGACGGCTCTTAGAACTGCAACAGGGTGGCGAGGTCATGCTGCCCGCCGCGAGGGGGGAGGGCTTTGAGCCGGTGTCGGCCTACTCGCGGGTGGAGCGCTTCTATCTGTCGGCCCATGCGGACCGGGGCGGACTGCTGGGGATGATCGCGCGCTACGCGCCGGGCAAGGTGATCCTGACGCACGGCGAGCTGCGGGCGCGAAGCAACCTGGCGGGGTACTTGAACAGCAAGCACGACGTCGGGTTGCCGACAGCCGGTGAACTGGTGCCGCTCAAGGACAGTGGGAAGCGCCGAGGATCATTCATAAATACGGCCCCGAAGAAGCTAGAGGCCATGAAAGAACGTCATGCCCGCACCACCGTGAAGGTGCGCTATGACCCCGAGACGCACGAGGTCCGCGTCGCTTTGCCGGAGACGCTCGACGGCGCACTGTTCGGGGAAGGCGACTACACCTTGGAGGTGCTGCGCGGCAAGACCAGCCGGGTCAAGCTGCGTGAGCATGACGCCGAGGCGCTGGAGGGTCAGCGGCAGGCCGAGGAAGACCGCGCCGCCGAGGAGACCGTGGCCTAGCCGGATGCGCTACTGTCTCCCACCGATCTCCTGCGCCTCAGTCAGGCGCAGGCCCCACTCAGGGCTGCTTTTTCACTGATGTGGGCAACACGACGCTGTAAGCGTCCGGCCCGAAATGTCCGCTGAGCTTCAAGAGCAGGACGGGGGCGGGGTGCTGGGCGTTCCATTTGTGCAGCTTGGAGGTGTCGCGGTAGGGGTCGAGGGCGAGTTGAAAGGCGTCCACGCTGCTGTAGAGCTTGAAACTCCTGACATCGTTGTCGATGCGGAAGTCGAGCCGCCCTGCTCTGGCCTGATTGATATTGCTCTTCAAGAGGATGTTGCCGTTAGCAAGCGGCTCGCCGCTTGGCGTCTTGAACAACCAGTCGCTGAAGGTGGGCATGATGAGGGCGTAAATTCCATCCGGCTCAAACGCGCCCGTGAAGGTCACCTCGCCGGTGTTGCCATTGGGTTCCAGACGCGTGAAAGCTGCGCCAGCGCTGAGCTGCGGCCCTGATTGCCACAGCGACTGAGCGTACAAGTCGTTGAGGACCCGCCAGTCCTGCGTTTCCAGGATAATCCGGGCCTGTCCAGCAGCGCACGCTCCAGAGAGAACCCGTTTCCTTTCCCTGGCCCCATGTCGTTTACAGCAGAACAGGGGTACCAAGCGGCCTATCACAGCCTGCGGCGGGCACGAAAGTGAGCCGAAAAGCGGCAGTGGATTGGGTAGGGTAAGCGTGGGCTTCACTGCTTGTGCATTACACCTAACCCATCCCCTTCGGAGGTTGCATGAACCGTCTCACGTCTTTGCTGGCCCTGCTCGCAGTTTCGACGACTTTTGCCCAACCCTCTCCGGTGCCCTCCCCTGCGGACCTCGCCCGGGAGCGCGAACTGACCCAGCGTGCCCTGGGCAGCGATTACGGGCCGAGCGGCATTCAGGTCAAGCTGCTCGTCGGCCAGCTGCCGCCCCAACCGCTCGGTCCCCTGCCTGGCCTGCCCTCAGGGCGCCTGGTGGGCAGCGTGATCCGGACCAGCAGCGGTCCCGAGTTGCCCAATTCACAGACCATCTTCTTCGACAGTTCAGCCTCGCCCGCTCAGGTGCGGGCGGGCCTGCAAAGCGCCCTCAAGACCCTGGGCTGGACCCCTTTCAAAGGCGATTTTGGGCCTTCCCAGGAGGGAGGGTTCCAATCGGCCGAGGACATGGGCTCTCTGGCGTACTACCGCCTGGAGCAACTGGTCAGCTTCAGCGCTTATATCGGGCGGGCAGGAGGGATGACCCAGGTGACGCTGAATCTCAACAAGAACCGGAACCTGCGCGAAGAGATTCAGTTCCGGGAGAGATCAGACGCGGGCTCTCGGAGCAATCTTCCGGTGCTGCGGCCGCCGGGCGGGACCACGGTTCAGCCGAGCGGTGGGGGTGGGGGCGGCGGCAGCTGGAGCAGCTTCGCCTCCGTCCAGTCCTCCCTGAACGCCGTGCAACTGCTGGACGCTTACGGCGTCCAGCTCAAGGCCGCCGGTTGGATCCCGCTAAACCGGAGCACGACGGGCAAGACGGTCACAAGCCTGTGGCGTTTTGTGGACCAGGACAAGAACACGTTGACCGGCGTGCTGACCCTGCAAGAGACCGCGCCTGGGCGGTACTCGGCGCAGCTGGCCAGTCTGGCCTTCAGGAACTGAGGGCTTGCTCAGGCGCCGCATGATGGACAGACCGGAGGGACGTGGATGAGCGCAGTGTCGGAGCTGTGGCCGGTCAATCTTCCCCGCCTGGGCACGGATCCGGTCGGGAAGTTCGTGGGGTTGTCGGAGCTGTCGCAACGGATTTACCTGACGGCCCTGCGAGAGGTTGCGGGAGGTGAAGGGGCGGAGGTAGGCGAGCTGCTGCACCAGTTGCGGACGGACCGGCGAAGCCGCCACTTGGTAGCCCGGCTAGAACGTTCTTGAGGGCTTGAGCCGACTTTGGGAAGGCCCGGTAGTGCTCCAGAAATCCCGACAGAAAGTCCCCAACCCGTTGAGAGGGTAGGGCACACTGGAGGGAACATATGGGAAAGCAACGGAAAACGTGGTCATCTGAAATCAAGGAACAGATTGTGCTCGCGGTCCTTCGCGGTGAACAGTCGGTGGCGGAACTCTCCCGTCAGCATGGCGTCGCTGAAAGCCTGATTCATAAGTGGCGCACGCAGTTCCTGGAGGCGGGCACGGCCCGCCTCCTTGGCGATCACATCGATCACGGCGTCAAAGCCCTCGAGCAGGAAAACGAGCGGCTGAAAAGTCTGCTGGGTGAGAAGGAGTTGTCCCTCTATATTGCAAAAAAAGCCCGGGGTCTTTGAGCGTTCCGCAGGCCCTCGCGCTCTACACCGAGGTGCTCCAAGACCAACCTCATGTCAGCCTGTCCAGCTTCGCCCGGGACGTCGACTTGCCGTACTGGAAGCTGCGTGACGCTCGGCGTCACGTGGAGCAGGAAAAAGCGCGTCAAGCGCGACAGACAGCCCATCGTAATCAGGTGCGGGACGTCGCGTTGGCGAATCCGACCTACGGCTATCGGCGCGTTCAGCGTCAACTGGCCAGGCAGCACGGTCAGGCTGCGCCTGGCCGTCATGAGGTTCGACGCTTGCTCCAGGAATTGGACTTGATTCCAGCCCAGCCGAAAAAAACACGGCGTCCGTCTGTGCCCATCCTGACGCCCCTTCTGTGGCCCGAGGGGCGCCGGGTTCAAATTGACGCCACCCGATTCAGTCTCACGGATGGCGCGGCCTGAGTGTATGTCGTGCTGGATGTAGGAAGCCGCGCCGTGCTGCACCTGGAAGTGGTTCGCAATCTCTCAGCAAGCAGCGCGGTTACCGCGCTGCAGACCGGACTACAGCTGCTCCATAGCCACGGGGTTAAAGAAAGCATTGTGGTGATGTCGGACGGAGGGTCAGATTTCACGTCGCAGGCGTTCCGGCAGGCCTGTGAGGAGGTGGGCTGTTGGATCAGGGCGAAAGTGTCGCAGCGCGGTGGAATGGGGATTCTGGAACGGGTCAACCGAAATCTGAAATACGAATGGATCTTCCGGCAGGAGGTGCGGTCCATCACCGAACTTCGCGTCCAGTGCGGTCAATTCCAGCATTGGTACAACACGCAGAGGTTGCACTCGGCTCTTGGGTATGCCTACCCCTGGGATAAACTGATCGCGTCGGCGAAGTCTCTCTTCGCCGCTTGACGGGATTCTTGGAGCACTACCCCCTCTCCCGCCATTCGCGCCACATTGTGGGAGGGGCGAAACGGAGAGTCGGGCTGTGTCCGCATTGATTTCCCCTTCCGGCTCATCTGGATTGCGGAGTGTGCTGAACTGAACGGCGAGCAGTGGGAGCGTGAGCGAGCGGTGATCCTGTCCACCGAGATGCAGGGCAGGGATTCAAAGGCCATAGGCATTAGCTGCTGATGGTTCGGGTGGACAGTACGCCCTGCCAGGCGGAACGTGCTCGTTCAGCCCCTGGATCTCACTTGAAAGCGTGACCCTGGGCGGCCTGTGGCCCTGTCACGGACCGCAGAACCCGATATTCCGTTCCACCGCCCCCGGGATCTCTGTCCTAAGGCCAGCGGTTTTCTCGTCCCGGACACGGGATGCCACCGAAGTTCAAGATTGAACTTTTCCTCAACGACAGGTTGTGCTGACCTAAAGCCCGGCTGAGCTGGGATCTCTTTCCAGCGCCCATAGTGAAGTAGTACATCCCAGCCTCCCCGACGGGAGGCTGTCTTCAGGAGACCTCCATGACCCAGATGAACCTCGTCCGCATGTCCGAACTTGACCATGACCACCAGCTCGATCTCTCCAGCACGGGGGTCTACAACCCCCGTGACAACGACGCGTACGGCGCAAACGGTGAGAAGATCGGCACCGTCCGCGACGCCCTGGTCCTGCCCACCACCGGCGAGATCCAGTACCTGATCGTGGACGTGGGCGGCTGGTTCTCCAGCAAGCAGGTACTGATCCCCGTAGGACAGGCCCGTTTTACCGAGGACGGCGCGTCCTTCGATGGCCTGACGAAAGATCAGGCCCGCAACCTCAGCGAGTACCACGACGGCCAGGTCTATGCTGCCGAGTCCCAGATGGCTGACGAGCGGGTGCTGCGCGCGCCCGACACCGATGAGGCCACCTACCGCCGGCAGGCTTTTACGACTCCGGACACCCTGAAGCTGCTCGAGGAGCGGCTGATGGTCAACAAGGAGCGTTTCGTCGCGGGCAGCGTCGAGGTGGGCAAGCGTGTCGAAACCCGCCAGGAACAGGTCAGCGTCGAACTCGAGCGCGAGGAAGTGGTCATCGAGCGCCACGCGGTGACCGACGCCCGTCCTGTGGAAGGTGCGGTCCTGGGAGCGGATTCGCAGACCCTGCACATTGATCTAGAAGCCGAGCGGGCCAACGTCAGCAAGCAGGCATTCGTGACTGAGGAAGTCACCGTGGGCAAGCGGGAAGTGACCGACAGCCAGACCGTGACTGAGACGGTGGGCAAGGAAGTGCTGGAAGTCACCAAGAGCGGCGACGTGCAGCTGGACAGTGACGGCAAGGCCGTGACGGACGGGCGCAAGGCCTGATCCGGTTCGATTTCATGGGCCGGGCGCAGCGCGTCCCGGCCCACTTTGTAGGAGAAACCACATGAGCATTCACGACACGATTGAAAATGTGAAGGACACGGTGCAGGGTGCAGGCACCCATCTGGAGCGCAAAGCTGCTCTGGAAACGGCCAAAGCGCTGACTAAACAGCAGGCGGCCACCCTGGCGGCGTTGACCAAACAGGGCGCTGAACTCCAAACCATCCGGCAGGAACTCGGAGAGATCCGCAAGCAGCGCTCGTCCAGTGGCTTCCCCTGGGGTCTGGTGCTGCTCGCAGGCGGCGTGTACGCCCTGTACCGCAGTAATCCGGGCGTGCGGGATCAGATCAACGGCCTGCTCAAGCGGGTTAGTCCTGGAATCGAGGGCAACTTGGCCCGTGCAGGCGACGCCGTGAAGGACATGGCCAGCGACGTACTGGGCGGGAACAGCCCGAAAGACGCCCTGGGGCGTCTGGGCGGCGAGGTTGGGCGCGCGGGCGAGAAGACTGTCGATCACGCCAAGGACGCCGTGAAGGATGTCAAGCGCGACGCCGAGTCGAAAGCGGATGAGCTGAAGCGCACTTCGGATCGGCACTGAGCGCCCGCATGAACGACGAGTTTCCCGTGCTCTCCGGTGAACCCACCGTCGTGGGTGAACTGCGTCTGCTTGAGGAACGCGCCGCGGTGCAGGTGGTGCGCGAGCAGGTCGGCGAGGTGAGTATCCGCAAAGTGCTGACCGAGCGGGAAATCACCCTGCCCGTCACCCTGACCACCGAGACCCTCGAGATCTCGGTGCGTGAAGGCACGGGCCGGGCCTTTCTGGGGGATCAGGCGCTGCTGCCCGGCCAGACCTACACGGTCACGCTGGCCGAGGAGCGTGCGGAAGTCCAGAAGACCGTGGTGCCGCTGTATGACGTCACCCTGACCAAACGGGGCCAGACGCATATCCACGAGGAAACCCTGACGCTGCGCCGTGAGGTGCTTGACGTGCAGGGCGATCCGGCCCTGATTCACGAGCTTGACGTTTCTGACTAAGCCTTTTTCTTTTTTCCTCAAGGAGTTCCATGACCCTGAATGCTGACGCCCTGTCCCACCGCCTGTCCTGGCGCGGTGTGGTTGCTGGACTCGTGGTGGGCCTCGTGTCCACCTTCACCATCATCGCCCTGGGCACCGTCATTACGGCGCTGACGGGCCTGACCCTCTCGGGCGTCGGCATCGCCGCCGCCATCTGGACGGGCATTGCGGCGCTGGTAGGGGCGTACCTGGCTGGACTGACTGCCGTACGGTCTGCTGCGCCCGCCACCCGCAACGAGGACGGCATCGCCGCTATGACCCATGATGACGCCACGTTGACGGGGCTGGTGGTTGGCAGCCTGCTGATCTTGCTGACCACCGTGTTTGCCGTGAACAGCGCCTCCCGCCTGGTGGGCACCGCCACCAATGTGCTGGGGACCGTGGCCGGAACGACGGCCACGGCCGCGGGTGCAGCTGGGGCAGCCGGTGCGCAGGTGCCCGGCATCCAGAACTTCTTCAACACCATCACGCCGGCCGACGTTGAAGGACTGATCGCTGACAACACCGATCTCAACCAGGCGCAGGTCAGCGCCACCGCGAACGTGGTAACCGGCATCGTGCGCCGCGCCAGCAACGATCTGGGCGACGTGGACCTGGCCAATATCGGCGACTTCGCCCAGGCCCGCGTGGATTCGATCAAGAAGGCGCTGAGTGGCCCGCAGTTCGTGACCCGTCTGGAGCGCCAGGGGCTGAGCAACGCCCAGGCCACCGAGGTGCAGAGCGAGATCAATCAGTCGGTGGACCGCATTCAGCAGCAGGCCGATCAGGCCGTCAAGAGTGCCGAGTCGGCGGCGCGCACGGCGGCGAGCACGGCGGGCTGGGGCTGGTTGCTGGCCGCGGGTCTGACCTTGCTGGCGAGCATCTTTGGGGCCAGGAGTGCGGCGACGCACCGCGCGATTGCCCGCACGCCGATTCGTTAACCCAGAGGTCAACGCAGCGGCCCGACATGACGTCGGGCCGCTTTCTGGTGGAGAGAGGTGGGGTCTGTTGGGATGTGGAGCGCTGGGGCAGCCGTGTCATTGGCCCTTCCCCTCATCCCCTGGACTGCGTTTTTCCCTCGATCTCCTGCTCGGTGATCTCATGCTCGACTGTGTCTTCTTCGAACATCTCCTTCTTGGCCCGCGCCACAGTGTCCGGATTCTTGGCCTGCTGCGCTTCCTTGGCCGCGTGGCTGTGACGCTGGAAGAAGACCAGGGCCAGGACCACAGCGGCCAGCGCGCCGCCAAACTGCAGGGTGTCCAGGGGGTTGTCCCAGCGCACAAAATGTTCTAGGAAGGTCACGGCCAGGATCACGATCACCACGCTGACGATCTTGTCCTCGAGGTCACTCAGGGTTTCCACACCCAGTGAAACGGTCAGGTTCAGGGGCGCGATAAACAGGCTGTAGAGCCCGACGCCGATAATGTAGAACACCACCGCCTTGAGCATGGTGGCGACGATCTCCAGAAAAGCGATGGTCAGTGGCGTGGCCTCAAACTTGCCGTCTGAAACGGCAAGAATCGCAGACCAGATGCCGGTGCCGGCCTGAATCACGCCGATTAGGAACAGCGCGACGGCCACCAGCATCACCGAGACCACCGCCAGCAGGACGATGAAACGCGACTGGCCGATGGCCCGGCTGAAGGGGGTGAGGGGGCGCTCGTCGCTGGGGGTGGGGCGTACAGTCATGACTCTCCTCGGAAGACGCCCACGGGCAGGCATGGGGCGTGCGGAGCAGTGTAGGGATCGGCAGCGGCAGCCCGTTAGGGCCGCCACTTCACCAAGCCCTGAACGTCATCGTTCACCGGGCGTGGCGTCAGAGCTCTTCCCTGCTCAGCTGCGCGGCCCGCTAGCGGGCGTGCTCCGCCAGCTCCTGCCGTCGGGATGAGTCTGGGGATTTTCATGGGGGACTGCGCTCGGCGGAGCGTCTGGTTGCTCCCAGCGGGTGAGGTGCTGGAGGCCCGCCAGGCTCAGGCGAGACTGACGTGGAAACCCAGCCGGGTCAATTCGTCCACCCAGCACTTCCTGGCCCAGGCCATGCGCTCCGGGTCCGCATGATTGAGCACCACCGTTAGGCCCGTGCCGGACACGGGATGAGGGGTTGGCCCGTACGTCGCGGTCACATCCTGAAAGCCGGCCTGAACCACTGCCTCAACAATCGCTTCGAGCTGTTCCGCAGTGGGAACCTCCTGGACCAGGATGGAATGGGGCATCTGGTCAGGAGAGGACACGGGAAATTGTGAACGTGAGGCTGGAGCCAGGGGAGTCCTCAGCTCAGCAAAGGCCCCTCATCGTGTGGGGCGATGCCTGGCGGCCTGACGTGGTACGCCTTGGCTGGTATGCCCGCAGCCAGCAGATCATCGAAGGCATCCTCGTGACCTCTGCATCTAATGGTCACACGGCCTGATGATTCAGAGCAGGCCAGCCTTTTCAATCCATTCTCTGAAGATTACGCCAAGGTTCAGCAAAGCTCCACCGCAGCCTTTAATTTCCCACGGTCAGACCAATCACTCTAAATTTTGGGGTGGAGGCAACATGACCCGACTTAAAGGCACTGGTGGGGGCGGGGGCGGCACCTGGCTGCTGATCCTGCTGATCATCATCGTTCTCTTCCTGCTGGCGTACTTCCTATACCTCAAACCGCAGGGCATCCTCAATCTGGGCTTTATCTAAAGCGCCCGGCGGTTCCTCCTTCTCCGTTTTCAACCTCTTCTTGGAGCGTAACCCGTGATTAAAGGCAAAGACATTCTGGGACGGCACATCGTCACCCTCGACTCCGGCCAGCGCATCGACAGCGTGCACGACCTGATCTTCGATCACCAGGCCAATGAGGTCCTCGGCCTGCTGGTCGACGAGGGCGGCTGGTTCCGCGCCGCCAAAGTCGTGCCCTTCGAGATGATCCGCGCCATCGGCGAGGACGCCATTATGATCGACTCGGCGGACCAGGTCACCACCACTCGTGACGATGGCCGGCTGGCCGATGTGCTGGACAGCAAGATCAGCCTGATCGGCATGGCGCTGCTGACCACCGACGGTCAGGACCTGGGCAAGATCGCCGACGTGTACTTCGACGAGACGACCGGCAAGGTGGAAGGCTACGAGACCACCGGCGGCCTGTTCTCGGACCTGAGCAATGGGCGAACCTTTGTGCCTGCCCCCGATGCTGTGCAGATCGGGACGGACACCGCCATGGTGCCATTGTCCGTGGCGGCCGCCATGCAAGAACAGGAGCCGGGCGGCCTCAAGGGGGCCTTGAGCAGCGCCGGTGACTCGCTCAAGGGCGTCTACGAGAACATCGCCGACGCCACCAAGGAACGCCAGAAGGAATACGCCATCGGCAAGACGGCGGGCGGCGACCTCACCCTGGACGACGGCACCGTCATCGTGAGCAAGGGTGAGACCATCACTGCTGAGCAGGCGGAGCAAGCTGAAGAGAACGGCAAATTGACGGCCCTGGCCACAGCAGCGACGGGCGGAGCGATCTCCGACGCCTACGGCAACATTGCCGACGCGTCCAGGGAACGCCAGAAAGAGTACGTGGTGGGGAAGGAGGCTGGGGGTGACTTGCTGGCCGAGGATGGCTCCACCATCGTGACCAAGGGCCAGATCATCACCGCCGAGCAGGCCGAGCGCGCCGAGCGGGATGGCAAGCTGGGGGCGCTGGCCACCAGTGCCACCGGGGGCGTGATCGTGGCCACCTACGGTGACGCCAGGGACCGCGTGCAGGGCAGCTTCGAGGACTTGCGCGGGGCCACGGCCGAGCGCCAGAAAGCTTACGTGGTGGGCAAAACAGCCAGCCAGGACGTGATCACCGACGCGGGCGAAACGATTGTTTACAAAGGTGGCGTGATCACCGAGTACCAGGCGGATTACGCCGAACAGACCGGCAAGCTGGGCGCCCTGACCGCCGCGGCGCTCGCGGGCAGCGTCCAGAGTGCGCGGGCAGGAGACCGTGTGGATCCGGGCAGCCCCGAGGCCGCCATTGGCCGCCGCGCGAAGAGCGAGGTGCGTGGTCCGGGCGGCAGCTTGGTGGCCGCGCAGGGCCAGATCGTCACAGCGGCCATCGTGGAACGTGCTCAGCATCTGGGCGTCGCGGACCAGTTGCTGGCCGCCACTGGCGTGCGCCAGACCCAGTCTGGCGGCACCGACACCCGCGCCGCCCTGGCCGGAGGGCTGGAGAACGTGTCGAGTGGGGCCAGCACCCTGCTGGACCGCGCCAAGGGCTGGATTGGTGAGCGCCGGGAGGATGCCGGGGCAGCCCTGGAGGAGCGTCAGAAGGCCGCCCACGAGCAGAAGATCAAGGACGCCCTGGGCCGCCCGGTCAACCGTGTGATCCTGGCGCCCGACGACAGCATCATCCTGAATCTGGGCGAGATCGTGACCCACAAGGCCGTGGAGCTGGCCACCCAGGGTGACGTGCTGGACATCCTGTTGGACAGCGTGAGCAAGGAGACGCCGGACATCAACCCGCTGGACAGCCGGCCCGACGAGCACGGCAAGGGCGCGCTGGAGAGCCAGCCAGACCTGACACAGCACACTGTCGCTGACGGGACGACCTCCACCGATCCCAAGCCACAGAGCTAAAGACGCCTGCCTCTGACCCCCTTCATGCAGGGGGCTTTTTGCATTCCATACCTCTGGCCCTCCGACTCTCGGCTGTCAGTTTTGGGTGTACCTCAGCCTGACATAAGTGGCGGAAAGGGAGTTGGGATTGTTCTGACGGCCCCTGCGCTCTGCCACACTGGAATGGATGCCAGATACCATTTTCGTCACCACCGGTCCCTACCTCACCCGCGAGGGCAATCAACTTCACCCTCTGTACCGGACATCTTCGAGTTGAGGTTGTGGTGGACGGGAAATCCCTCAACGTGTGAAGGGTCGCGAATCGGCACGACAATCGGCGGTGTTTTGGGTGTGTGATGACTCCAAAACCCGCCGATCTCCAGCGTACCGAACTGACCCACCACTTCAAAGCCTGCGTCCCTTTCCTGCGCCACGACACGCTGCAGCGTGCCCTGGGACATCGTCTTCGCGATGGTCACGGCCAGGAGCGTCAATCAAAGTGACCTGTGCGCCCACCTCCCCGGAATCAGCTCGATCGAGGCGAAGAGACGTCGGGTGGAACGAGGCTGCCGGGATCCCCAACTGACCGAACCAGTCTTTCTGGCGTTTCTGCTGGCCTTGCTGCCCCCCGGAAAACTGCTGCTCAGCATGGACCGCACCTTCTTGGGCAGAACGGACGCCCATGAGGACGCCTGCCCGCACCTGGGAACGTGGGGATTCACCGCTGAACCTCCTGGTCCTTGGAGTCGTCCTTCACGGATATACGGTGCCTCTCGTCTGGACCGCTCTGGATCACGACGGGAACAGCGGCACAGTCAGGCGAATCCAGCTGGTCTCCAGGCTCTTGAAGGCCCTTCCAGCGGGACGCTGGAAGGGCCTGGTCGCCGACCGGGAATTCATCGGCGGCGAGTGGTTCCGCTTCCTGAGACGGAAGGGGATCAAGCGGGCCATCCGTATCCGGGCTTAACCTAGCGAAGGCCGAAATTTTGTCCAACTCGCATGAGCAGCTTATGAGTTATGGGGCCATTCCAGCTACAGCAGTCCCAGCTCCTGCGCCCGCAGCACCGCTTCAGTTCGGTTGCCCACGCTCAGTTTTGCCAGGATGTTGCTGACGTGGACTTTGACGGTGCCCTCGCTGATGCCCATGTGGCTCCCGATCCGTTTGTTCGGGTGACCGGCGGCCAGGCCCCGCAACACCTCCTGCTCCCGCTCGGTCAGCGGCGCGGCAGCCGTGGCTGGAGCAGGCACCCGCAGTTGCCGGGCCAGCGCCTGGGCCACGCGGGGATGAATGGCCCCCTCGCCCCGGTGAACCCGCCACAGGGCGTCCAGAATCTCCTCGATCTGTGCGCTCTTGAACAGGTACCCCGCCGCCCCCGCGTTCAAGCCGCCCGTCATGTCCTCCACCTCTTCAAAAGTGGTCAGCAGCACGACGGGTGGGCCGCTCCGGCGGCGCAATTCCCCGGTGGCCTGAACGCCGCCCATCACCGGCATCCGCACGTCCATCAGCACCACGTCGGGTTTCAATTCCTCCGCGAGATGCAGGGCTTCCAGCCCGTTCTCGGCCTGGCCTACCACTTCCACATCGTCTTCCAGTGCCAGCAGCGAGGCCAGACCCTGACGCACGAGCGGCTGATCGTCCACCACCAGGACGCGCAGCGGGGACTGGCCCGCCTGGGCTGTATCTACCGGGGCCGCGTCTACAGGGACAGGGGGAGCGTCAGACATACCTCGAACACCTCCTCTGCGCGGGTGGCCTGCACCGTGCCGCCCAGCCCTTCAAATCGTGAGCGCAGGCCGTCAAGGCCCAGCCCGCCCCGGCGCGGGGGCAGCCGGTTTTCCGCCCCGCCGGCGCGTGCGGGGGACAGTCTGTTGCGGACGGAGAGGTGCAACCATGCCCCTTCACGGTACAGCCTGGCGGTGGCGGCCTGCTCCGGCGCGTGTTTGAGGGCGTTGGTCAGCGTCTCCTGAAGGCCCCGGTACAGGGCGAGGCGATGCGCGGACGGCAGTTCGGGTTCCTCGCCCTCCAGCGTCAGGTCAACCGGGGCAGGCCAGGTCTGCGCCAGATCCCGCAGCGCCTGATACAGCGTGCCGTCCAGTTGCGGCACCTGAAGGGTGGAAACCACGTCCTGAAGCTGCTCTAGGGCCTCGCCGCTGCGCGCCATCACGTTGTCCAGCGCCCCGGCCACCTGCGGATCGAGGCCGCCGGCTTTTTGCTGGAGCTTGCGGGCGCGCTGGGCGTCCAGGCGCAGGGCCGTCAACTGGTGTCCCAGCGTGTCGTGCAATTCGCGTGAGAGGTGGGCGCGTTCCTCCAGCGAGGCGTGTTGCAACTCCAGCGTCCGGTAGCTGCGCAACTCCTGATACGCCCGCCGTAGATCGGCCCGTTGCTGCGCACCCCAGAGCGTCAGTTCAAAAGCCGCGTAGGTGAATCCAGCCTGGGTCAGCGTGACAACGGCCAGCCCAAACAGGCCGAGCCACTGCTGGGCGCCGTTCAGATTGCCCAATGGGGGAATCAGGAAATAGATCAGCAGGCTGCTGAGGAACAGGGCGGCGAACAGCCACAGGGTCTGGCGCAGGCTCAGCCAGTAGCGGGCCACGATGGGCGTGACCATCAGGGCCGCCGCCGGACGGTCTGCCCAGACCACCAGCACTGAAAAGGCCAGCGTGCCCAGTACCAGCAGCACCTGTTCGGCGCGGCTGCGCTCACCGGGGCGGATGGCCCACAGCACCGCTGCGAACCACAGCAGGGCCACAGCCACACGCAGCACCGCTGCCGCTGGACTGAGCAGGGGCAGCGATCCTATGTCGTCCGGATTAATAACCAGGCTGCGCAGAAGCGTGACCAGGATGCCCAGCCCGGTAAAGATGACGATGGGCGTGATGCGGGGGCGACTCAGAAAGGCCCGCACGTCCATGCGGTCCAGGAATGCCGGCACCGAGGTGGAACGGTGACGGGAGGAAGGGGAAGGCATGACAGAACAGTTTAGAGCTGCATAGAGCACGGCGCATCTGCCAAAGACCTATATCGAAAGTCGTATGTCTTTTGGGAGATGGCAGACGAGGAGGGGGCTGGTTAAACTGCCCCCGTTAAGCGGGGAAATCAGAGTGGTGAAAAATTTAGTCAAAATAGATCACGAGCTGCTGAGCGGCTATTTAACCTACTCGGAAGATTCTGAAGGGAACGCAAAATTTGATTGTGATGGTCATTTATTAAGCGTTTTTAGTTCAAAGAAAGCTGTAGAGGAATATTTTCAACTAAAAGCTTGGGAGTGCGTAATATCTCACGTAGTTATTAATGACTGCTTGCAGGATCTATCCAAATCGCACCATGCTATGGAGAAAGAGGTGAGAGATCATCTTCTGGATGTTTATAACTTCCTTGACGATGTAGCCTCTAGCATCAATGCTGAGATAGAGTTTCAAGAGAAGGATGATGCTCTAAACCTTTTAAATGATTATATTCAGATTTCAGTCAATAAAAATAGATATAAGATTATTTCCAGACTTATAGAAAATATAAATATGTTTATCATGGACATGGCTCAAGAATACAATCTTATCGAGGAAGATTAGATCCAATATGAGACTAATAATTTGTCTCAATTATAAGCTGCAAGTTCCAAAAATGACTTGTAAAGAGTAGTTTTTATATGATAATTTGGATATAATCTTCAATCAGGAGTAAAAATGGTCTTTCTAAAATTCTTATTGGGGATACGACAAGATTCAGGAATTTTAGTACGCTAAGAAAAAAAGTCGTCCAGAACGTGCTCTACTCGCGTAACGCTCGGTAGGCTCCCTCTACGGGCACCCCTTCGGGGTGCCACACGTAGTCGCCGGTCAGCCCGATGTGCTCCCACGACAGCGGCGATACGTGCGCCAGCAGTTCATCGGGCACGTCCACGCCCTCAGCGCGCAGGGCTTCCACCGCGCGCCCCAGATACACGGTGTTCCAAACGGTGATAGCAGTCGTCACGAGATTGAGGCCACTGGCGCGGTTGCTTTGCGCCTCGAACGACTGATCCCGAATCTCACCGCTGCGGTGAAAGGCCACTGCTCTCCTGAGCGCGTGCAGGGCCTCCCCCTTGTTCAAGCCCGCCAGCACCCGGCGGCGCAATTCCGGGTCACGCAGCCATTCCAGCGTGAATAGTGTCCGCTGGACGCGGCCCAGCTCACGCAGGGCCAGCGCCAGGCCATTCTGGCGCGGGTACGAGGCGAGCTTGGAGAGCATCAACGAAGCCGTCACCGTGCCCGCCTTGATTGAGGCCGTGAGCCGCCGCAACTCGTCCCAGTGCTCACGGATCAGCCGCAGGTTGAGCCGCTGGGCCACCAGCGGCTCCAGCAGCCCGTAGGCTGTCCCCACCTCGGGCGTGTACAGCCGGGTTTCTCCCAGGTCCCGAATTCTGGGGGCGAAGCGGAAGCCCAGGAGGTGACAGAGGGCGAAGACCTGCTCGGTATACCCAGCGGTATCGGTGTAGTGCTCCTTGATTTTCAGCTCCGACAGGTGGTACAGCAACCCGTCCAGCACATGCAGCGCATCACGCACATTGGCGGTGATGACCTTGGTGTGGAAGGGCGCGTACTGGTCGCTGACATGGGTGTAGAACAGGATGCCCGGCTCGCGGCCATACTTCGCATTCAGATGTCCGAAGGTCTTGCCCCGCCCACCTGTCGGGAAGCGTTGCCCGTCGGAACTGCTCGTCGTGCCGTCCCCCCACAGAGCGGCCAGGGGTAGTTTGGACTGAAAGTTGACCAGCTCGGCGAGACCCGCCGCGTAGGAGTCAGGGCGGAGGAACCAGTCCGCGAGGTACATCAAGCGGCGCGCGGTCATGCCGGGGTCCGGGGAGGCCTCGGCCATCTTGGTCAATCCCAGGTTCAGCCCGTCAGCCAGGATCGCGGTCAGCAGATGGTCGTGACGTTCCACCTCCTTCCCGCTGTGCAGATTCAGGAACGCCCCCGTGAAGCGGGTACAGGCGTTGACTTCCAGCAGCAAGTCGGTGATCTTCACGCGCGGCAACCGCGCGCTCAGCCTGCGCCCTATAGGCTCCACCTCGTCGGGGACGGCCCGCGTGACCTTCCCGATCCTGAGCCTGCCGCGTTGCACCGACACGGAGGACAGCTCGCCCCTGGCGAGCAGGTCGGCCACCTCTCGCAACTGCTCCGTGAGCCTGGGTTCTGTAGCCGCCCAGAAAGCGTCAAACGTCTCGGGCAGGTCCAGGGACAGCTCGGAGAGGCGTTTCTGCCAAGTCTCTTGCGGCAGGAGGTAGGCGTCGAGGTCCTTGTATTTCCGGCTCCCGGTGACCCAGACATCCCCGGCTCGCAACGCGAGCCGCAATTCGTCCAGCACGCACAGCTCGTAGGCCCGGCGGTCTACTTTCCCGTTCCTGAACACCTGCCCGGCCCACTTCTGCCGGACAAAGCCGATAGGGACGTGTTGCGGCAGGGTGCGCTTGCCCGAGGCGTACATCTCGCGCAGGAGGTTCAACGCCTCGATCACAGGGGCTGCCTTGCCCTCGGCCTGGAAGGTCAAGGCCGCCAGCAGCCGGGGGGCGTAGCTTCGCACCTTGGCGTAGCCCTTCATGGCGTGGTGCAGCGGATCAAGTTGTTCAGTACTCACCACTTCCTTCTCCCGCACCGTCTCCACGAGCTGTTGCCAGTTCACGACCGCCTCAATGGCCTGATAGGGGTCGGCCCCCTGCTCCCGCGCGGCGACCACCGCCGCGCACACGGACTTGAAGGTGCCGAACTGCTCGACGAGCGGCGGTCCCTGCTGCCCGAAGACCTCCGCCGCGGCCCGCTCGCCTTCCCGCAGCAGCGACACCATCACGCGGTCGTGCATATCGAGGACGGCATCGGTCAAGGTCTCGGAAAGATCGAGCAGCCGGGCCATCAGCGTGGCCCGGCGCCGCCGGGGTTCAAAGTCCGCGAGGTGCGAGGCACTCAGTCGCCGGGTGCATACGCTGGTGTAATCCGGCCAGCGGCGGGTCACCCGCAGCTTCCGTGCTGGGGGTGTCAAGCCAACAGAACTCGGCACTTCAGCAGATCGAGATTCGCCCGGCCGTACATCTGCCGCTTGATCAGCTTCAGCCGATGAACCTGGCCTTCCGTCTGTCCATTGCTCCACGGGGATTCAATCGCCCCACAGATCGCCGCGAAATCCTTCTTGAAACTGCGCCCCAGTCGTTGGATCTCTGCCATGCTGCTGTCCAGCGCCGTCTGGATCCAGCTCGCCAGCAGGGCCGAGCCTGACGTGGGGGCCTGCCGAAGCAGCGACGTGAGCTGCTGGATCAGGGCATACGTCGCCTGACCCTGTGGCCAGCGGTCCACCAGGAGGCTGCGCCTCCTGGTCATCTCCGGGGTCAAACGGTCTGGGTCCAGGGTGAACAGCCAGGACACCTCGCGGACCCCGAGCCGCTTTTCCCGCACTGGGGTCAGGCCCGGTTGATCCGCTGTCGCTGGTGGTTCGTGGCCCTCGCGCAGCCACGTCACGTACGCTGACACACCGCTGAATGCACCCTCATAGCCCTGCTGAACCAGCGCGTCGAAAATCTGCGTGACCGTCCACTCCCGCTGTGCCATGCTCGCCCGGATCAACGGTGCATACCGGGTCAGGCTGCTAGGCGGGGTCTGCCGTCTTGGAAAGCCTTCACGCCTCAGCCACTCGGTCACCGTACTCCGGGCCAGCCCCACCTCTCGGGCAATCGCACTGAAGGTATGTCCTGCGGCGAACAGCCTGGCCACCTGTTCATATCGCTGAGCCCGTTCTGCCCGCCGGGCCACGACGATCCGTAATCGTCCCCGGGTTGTCGTGCGACGCGGCTGGGCCGCTGGCCTTGCCAGCGGCCTCTCGGGCAGGGAGACCAACGACGTCGGTACAGGATTGGGAGATTCACGCAGCTGGTCCCGGTGGTGTCGCAACCAGGTCTCCACGGCCTCGCGGATGTTTCCGAATAGATGGAAACGGTCCGCGATCTGCTGAGCGTCCGGCGCGCCGGACGCGGCCCCACGCGCGTAATCCCCCGAGCGGTCCCGGCTGATCACCTCGACACCGGGATGGTCCTGGAGCCATTGTGCCAGTGTCGCTGCTTCACGGTCCGGCAGCAGGTCCACCACCTGATGGCGCTCCAGGTCAATCAGGATCGTGCCGTACGTCTTCCGGCGGCGGAAGCAGAAGTCATCGACGCCCAGGACTCTGGGCGTGGTGAAGGAGGGCAAGGGAAGACGACGAAGCAGCCGGAGCAGGGTGTCCGCACTCGTGACTTCCCCCAAAAGCTGAAGCAGTCGGTGGCCCCCTTCTCCGCCAACCCGCAGGGCAATCTGGCTCTGACGCTGGGCCAGCCGACAGGTGCGCTGGGCATGCGGTTCGAGCCAGTCGGGCCAGCGCTCCGCGAAGGTCACACAGTCGCAGGCCGGGTTCAGGCAGCGGAAGCGACGCGTGTGAACGAGCAGCGTCACGGGGCGTTGTCCGAGGGCGAGATCCTGCGGCCGACGAACGTAGTGGCTGTGAACATGGGCACTCAGGTGCTGACAGTGGGGACAGGGGCGGTGGGAGGATTGATCCTGCACCCGCAGGATCAGGTGTTCGCCGTCCTGAACGGATTCCAGCAACTGCCACGCGTCGGGGAGAAAGGAAAAGTCCATCCCTCAGTATTCGGCTTGGGCCGCCCCCAGCACGGAAGCTGCGGGTGACCCGGCGGGTGCCGGATTAGCCAGCATATGCACCGGGCTTCCTCTGCCAGATGCTCCAGGCGACTCTGTGGCAGGAAAGCCTGGAGGTTGTCCTGAACGGGAAAGGTCCGCACAAAGGTCAGCTTGTCCAGCAAGGTCAGGATGTGTTTGGGCTTGGGTGCGCCCACAGGCCGCGCCAGCCACGCAAAGCGCGAGACTGGTTCATCGCCCTAGGGCGACAACAGGGCGTCCACCCGGTCGGCGAGGTCGCCCCCCAGGGGCAGATTGAGCACGCCGTAGGTGTGCTGATCGGCGCGGACACGGGCGGAACGAACCAGGCGTTCGAGGACGCTGAAGCGCGGCACCAGGAGGTGCCGCCGCCGCACCTCATCCATCAAGGCACTCATCAGGGCGAAGGGCTGGTCAGTGACGACGGCGACCGTCACCAGCCAGTCGCGCAGCTCCGCGCCCTGGTGCCTGGAGAGCTCGCTATATCCCAGCCGCTGGCACAGGGCCGCAAAGTGCTCGCGCCTTGTGGGGTCGCGGGCCGCGTACTGGGTGTAACAGGCCGGGTCTACCCGCAGTTGCTCAGCGAGGAACGCGAGCACTTCCCCTGGCGGTGTCTCACCGGGGCGCAGGGCGCGCCCCAGGTGCCGCAGCACAGTGAGCTGCACAGCGAAGCCCAGCTTGTTGAAATCTCGCCGCCGCTCTCGCACGAGCCGCAGATCGGCGGCGTCGAGCAGGTAGTACCGGGAGAGAATACGTTCATCCGTCTGCGGGAAACGGGTAAATTGCTCGCGCTGAGCCGCCGTGAACAGAGGGGAAGGGTGGGCCATCATCCCGCTTTCAGGTCCAGCGTCAGAGAAGTTCCCATCCGTGGCAGACCGCTGCCGCTGGACACGCAGAACCCATTGTGGACCTCTCTGGGAAGACCCGCCCAGAGAGGTGACGGGGCCTGTGCTATCTGTTCAGCAGCGTGGCGGCCTGCTCCACGACGCTGTCCCGGCCAGTGCGGGTGAGTCCGGCGAGGTCCACACTGGCCCCCACCTGCGGCGTGATGCGGGTTCCCAGCGGCTGCTCTCCAGCGTCCAACATCCGGGCGAAGGTCAGTTGCAACCCCGAGCCATCGGTCAGGGGGATGAAGCGGGTCGCAGTGTCGCCCACTCCGGCGGTGGCCTCCCCGATCACCTGGGTCGAGGGGCGTCCCAGCAGGGTCCGGGTGAGGAACTCGGCGGAACTGGCCGTGTCCCCGTCTACCAGCACCACCAGCGGTCCCGTGTACCGGGCCGGAGTCTTGATCCTCGGCTGTTCCTGCGCCTTGCCGTTCACCAGGTACCGGCCCGCGCCGTATCCGATCTTCGCCGCATCGACACGGGTCTTCAAGAAGAGGGGCGTGGGGTCGGTGAACGCCCCGGCGCTCAGCAGGAACTCCTCGACACGTCCACCGCTGTTCCAGCGCAGGTCCAAGATGACCCCCTTCGTTCCCGCCGCCTGTACTTTCCGCAGGGCGTCGTGGACCTGCTGCCCCACGCCCGGCGTGTTGAAATGCCTCAGACGTAACACCGCCAGACCATCTGGCCGCAGGCTCAGGCTGACCGGCGTGACCTGGAGGGGCGCTGCCGTGAGCACCGTGCTCATCGTCTTGCCCTGTCGCGTCCCCTCAAAGCGGGCGGGTGTGCCCCGGGCCGACGCCCGGCCGAGGGCCGCCTGTCCGGCCTGACCGTCCAGCGCCACGCCATTCACCCGCCGCAGCACGTCCCCGGCCTTCCACCCGGCCCGCTCGGCGGCGGAGCCGGGCAGCACCTCCAGCACCACGCGCCCACCCGCGCCCAGGGCCTCGGTGACGGCCCCGAAGGTCCGGCGCTGCCCCTGTTCGCCCAGGAGGAGCTTGCCGACCTCCTCCAACTGGGACGGCGTGTAGAAGTTGGTGTGCGCGTCTTTCAGGTCGCCTAGCAACTGCTCGATCAGCCCGTAAGCTTGCTCCGCCGCACACTCGGGCTTGCCGCCGCAGAGCTTCTGCACCTCTGGCAGGTATTTGCGGCGCAGGTCGCTGGCCCGCACATCAGACGGCCCGCTGTAGAAGGAAGCGAGTTGGTAGACCACCTCGTCGAACAGGTCCTGGGCGGTGACGGTGGGCGCCGGGGCCGCCTGCACGCTGGGGGTCAGCGCGAGGGCCAGAACCAGGGCTGCCCTCTTCACTCCGGGACCTTGAAGGTGTCGGCGGGCAGCGTCACGTTGATCCTGGTCTCCAGGTCCTTGATGACGTAGAGGAGAGTGCCGTTCGGCGCGAAGCCCAGCGTCATCCCTGGAACCTGCATCCCGCCGATGGCCTGGAAGTTGCCATAGACCGAGATGACTTCGCCCAGGCCCTCAATCGGATACCGCTCGGCCACGATCAGTCCCTGTGAGTTCAGCAGGTAGGTTGCCTTCACGCCTTTGGTCACGACTTCCAGCACGGTGCCCTTGATTTCGCGGCCTTCCACCTTGAGCCAGGTCTGCTCGCCCAGATTCTTCACCGATTCGCGGCCCTGGTTGCCCTGCCGCAGGCCAGGAGCACCGTAGAAGAAGGAGTCGGTCAGGCTCTTGGCCTCTTGACGGGGCAGCGGGACCGTGCCTGACTGGGGCGTGGACACGAACGCGCCCTGGGACGTGAGGAACTGCTCGTTGATGACCTGCCCGCCCTGGGAGGTGGTCAGCCGCGCCCAGCCGTTCACGTAGTCCACGCTGGCGGTGATGGGCAGCACCAGCACCGGCTGGCCCTGGGCGTCCACGAAGGTCATCTCGGACCGCTGCTGCGTGGTGCGGAGTCCCCGGAGCGCCTCGCCGCCGTTGGCCTTCAGCGCCTTGTCCAGCAGGACGCGGCCAGCCTGGGCCTGAGTCTGGGCAGGCTGCACAGCGGGGACAGCGGGACGGGCGACGGGCGGCGCACCTGCTCCCCCGGCCTGCACGGCACCGGAAAGCAGCAGGGCGGAGAGGGTAGCGGCGGACAGCCATTGACGGGTGAGCATCTTCATCCCCTGACGCTACCGGGCGGTGCCCGCCCTGCCTATGCACCAACGGCCTATATCGAAAGACATAGGCCGCGAGGTTCAGGGAGCTAGACGCGGTGAGCCATGACGGGCCAGACGCTCCAGCTTCGCCAGTTTGTTCCGGTCCAGCAGGACAAAGCGTGCGCCCACGGACAGGACACCCAGGCCCAGCGCCCAAGACAACGCCCAGAGGGGGAACTCTTCAGCCCGCACCATCAGCACAATGAACACCAGCGGCGCCGTCCATGCGCCGCTGGGCGAGAGCGCCAGCCACCAGCGCGGGGGCAGATGCGGGCGTGCCCAGAGCAGCGAGAGCGAGATCAGCAGGCCACAGGTAGGGATCAGGGCGTTCCAGGCCGTCACCTGTCCCTTTTTCGAATGCTCGATCAGCAGGGACAACCCCAGCAGGATGAGAGAACCGAACAGCACCCACCAGGGACTCTCGGTCAACTGGTTTCGCAACGAGGCCTCCTCGTCCAGCCGCACAAATCGCCTGGATAACGCCGCTGCCGTTTCCTCCGCGTCCCCCAGCCGGGCCACGATCTCGGCGTTGCTGAGGCCCTCCTCGCGCCAGCGGGCCACCTTCGCCCGGAAGGGTGCCTGCGCTTCCTCCCGCTCGAAGGGAGCCAGGTGGCGGGTGACGTAGGTCAGCCAGTGTTCCGGGCCGGTGAAGAGCCGCTTCAAGGCATCTCCCGAAGCCCTGTGCTCACCTTCGGTCGGTGCTCCAGTTTCCGCCGGGCTGGGGCGAAGACATAAGCCAGGCCGGAAACCAACAGGGCCAGGGCGAAGGGAATGGCCGCCTCCACCGGATTCGTCTCGTGGTGCCGGATGGTAGAGGTCAGGAGGAGCAACGGGAAGAGCAGCGCGAATTGCCCGGTCCCCAGGGAAGCCCAGACCCAGGGGGAGACTCGCCCGCGCAGCCATAGCAGGGCCGTTGTCACTACTGCGCCGTAGGCCACGACCAGCAGATTCCAGGGGGACAGGCTGCGGTGTTCCCAGAACTCGAACCCCAGGGAAAGGGCGAGGACGGCCAGGCAGGCCAGGGTCACGCGCCAGGGATTCCAGCCCATCAGGGGGCGAAGCCGGGCCTCCTCCTCGCGGGTCAGGTACTGGGCCTCCAGGCCGCGAGCGGCCAGTCCAGCGTCCCCCAGTTCCCGCAGGATGTCCGCGTCAGACAGGCCCTCCTCACGCCACCCGGCGACGCGGGCACGGGCACCGGCCAGCGCCCTGTCCTTTTCGCAAGGAGCCAGGTGGGCCGACACGTAGCCGAGCCACTGTTCCGGGGCTTTGAGCAGAGGGGGGTTCAAGGCCGGTACAGGTAGGTCACGCTCAGACCGGTGGTCGTGCGGCCCCCGGTGATGTTCAGGGTCGTGCGGGCTTGAAGGCTGTTCTGCTCGTCGAGCTTGTACGCCCCGCCCAGTCCCAACGTGGTCGAGGGAACGGTCAGGATGCCGAAGGTCAGGCTCTGGATGGCGTCGGCCCGCAGCGTCACGGCCTCGTTCACCACGAAGCCCACGCCCGCCCCGACGCTGACGGCTGGTGCGCCTTCTGAGCGCCAGGTCGCCGCCAGCGTGCCGTCCAGAATCACCGGGTCGCGCAACAGCGAGGCAGACGTGCTGCCCGTGACAGCCCAGCCGTCTCCAGCCAGTGGCAGGTTCACGTCCAGACCCAGCGCCGGAGCGTATCGCCCCTCGAAGGTGTACTGTGCGCCCACATTCAGGCCGCTCCAGCTCAAGTTAGACGCCGCGGCCACCGTCTCCCCGTTCAGGGTCCGGGTCCGCGCCGCGCCGAGGCCCGTGGACGCCGTGACAGCCAAGCGGTCGGTGACGTTGTAGGTTGCCGTGATGCCCAACCCGCCCGCGAGGCTGGAAGTCAGGCCCTCCGGTGTCTGTCGGAGGTCGGGGGCGTATCCAGCACTGATGCTGAAACTGGCGCTGCTCGCGCCCGTCCGGGGCCGCTGGAGGGGGTCGATGGGTTGCAGGTTCTGAGCGCCTGCTCCAGTGAAACTGACGAGCGAGGCCAGCAGGCCTACTCGCCACATGCTGTTCTTGAACACGATTTAAGCTCCTGTTTTCAGACGTTCGCTTCGTTCGCGGTACTTGCTGAGTTGCTGCCTCACCTGTACGCGGGCCTGAACGGCTTCCGCTTCGGAGGGCTGCGGCATCAGGACAATGCCGTTCCAGGCGTTGAGGAAGTTGGCGATGGGCTGCGACCGCACGCCCCAACTGGGATCGGCCAGCAGCACGTTCTGGTCATCCACTGCCAGCACCAAGTAGTAGTGCCCCTTCGGATAGACGACGTTCGCCACGACGGGCAGGCCCGCTTCCATCACGCCGCGCAGTTGCTCCAGCGTGAGCTTGTAGCCTGCCGAGGAGACGCTCTCGGTGGTCAGGGCGTTCCTGAGCGAGAGCAGGGTGAGGCCCTCTACGACTTCCTTGCCCCGTGCCTGCATGTCGGCTACGGAACGCTCGGTTAAGGTCTGTTCGGCGACAGGGCGTCCGTAGTAGTGGGTGAGCAGGGTGGCGAGGGCGGCGGGACCACAGGTGAAGTCGGTGGTCTGGCCGACGACGGACTGGTAGCGGAGTTCTCGGAAACCTATCATCGTCGCCTGGGAGATAGCGTTTAAAGCGAAAATGCTTAATGCCAGACAGATCAACCAATACCTCATCCGACCCCCTCAAGAAAAATTCATCCATATAGTCTTCTGGCGGCACTAAATTAAGAAAAACACAGCAGCAATGCCATAAGCTACTTTTTATTTATTAATCTGGGAATTATAAAAATAACTAGCACTATCCACATTGACTCCCACTTAAGCCCTATAACAAAGTGGGCCAATAGGGCGATGACTATAAATAGTGCGGTCTGGACTATTAAATTCTTCAATTTGCCTCCTCGTCCGACAGAAGGTACTAAGTGACTACACTTACCTTAGTAGGTAATCACTTAGCACCCTGAACTTATGTAAGCCTACTTGCCTTTGAATGCTGCACCAACGGTAGTGCCAGCAGCAATTGCTACCTTAATCGTGGTGCTTACGGCCAATGCACTACTGATTGGCGAAAAAGCGCCTGTGATGGCTCCTCCCGCTGCCGCCTTTGCAACATCGGTCCAGTTCGTCTTCTCGCCGCCTGCTGCTTGCTCAGCCATCGAGCCTAATGCACCTGCAACGCCCCCAGTTACCGCACCTACAGCATTTGCCACGAATTCACCAGTCACCTCGTCCAGCTCTTCATCGCTGAGCGCCTGGGGCAAGCTGGACTTGGCGAAGATGGCGGGCGTGCTAGTCAGCGCCGCGCCGGTGTAGCTCACGCGGAAGTCCTGGGCAGGAGTCGCCAGAGCCTTATTGGTCTGCACCCGGAATTCCTGGGTGGGAGCAGCCTGTACAGCGGCAGCGCCAGCAGTGGGGACGAGGATCAGGGCGGACAAGAGCAGTGCTTTCGTTTTCATACGTGTAGCAGCCTACTCAGCAGTCTCCCATCTGCCATCTCCCAGAAGACATACTCGGCCTATATCTTTCGACATACGTCCCCGGCAGACGCACGGCCTCATCCTTCGCCCTAAACTGCTCTGTCATGCCGCCCCTCCACCTCCCAGGATCACCATGACGGTACGCGCCTACCTGAACCGCCCGAAGGTCCAGGCGTTTCTCCAGCGTCCCCGCGTGACCCCCATCGTGCTGTTCGCGGGGCTGGGCATCCTGGTCACCTTCCTCCGCAGCCTGGTCCTCAATCCGACGGAAACGGCCACACTCCCTCTGCTGGATGCCGGGAGTGTGTTGCTGCGCCTGGTGGTGGCAGTGCTGTGGTTCGCGGCGGTGCTGTGGGCCATCCGGCCCGGTGAACGTGGGCGGGCAGAGCAGGCCCTGCTGATCCTGGGCACGCTGGCGTTCTCCATCCTGGCGGTCTGGGTGGACCGCCCGGCGGCGGTGTTGATGGTCACGCCCATCGTGGCGCGTTACTGGTTGACCCTGCGCCAGTCCCTCGGCCTGTTCACGGCCCTGTTCATCGGGAGCCTGCTGATCTATACCCTGATCCCCCCACTGCCTAGCCTCGCTAGTCCGAAGGAATGGTTCGGTCTGCTGGGTCTGGTGGTCGTCACGTTGACCCAGGGCGGCTTTACCTACGCGGCATTCGAGTTCATGCTCCAGAACGAGGAGAAACAGGCGGCCCTGCGCCGGACCTACCGCGAGCTGCACGCCTACCGGTCGCTGGAGTTGCAGCACGCGGCCCTGGAGGAGCGCGCCCACCTCTCGCGGGAACTGCACGACTCGCTGGGGCATCAACTGACCGCCCTGCGGCTGGAGGCCCAGCGCGTCCGCAAGCTCCAGCAGAGGGCGGGCGGCGCCGATCCTCAGATCACGGTGTCCCTCGACAACGTGATGGCGCGCAGCGGCGAGGCCTTGGAGCAGCTTCAGGAGGTGGTGTCCACCCTGAAGGTGCCGCAACTCGACGGCACGTTGTACCAGGCCCTGCGTGACCTGATTCAGACCTGGCCTGTCCCAGTCCACCTGACCCTGGAAGGGCAGGAACCCGCCTTGCCGTCCTCGCACAAGCTCGCCATGTACCGGGGGTTGCAGGAAGCCCTGACGAACGCCCACAAGCACGCGCCCGATCAGCCTGTTGCCGCCCAACTGTCCCACGACGGGCGGCAACTCCGGCTCTCCATCCGCAATCCCCTTTGCCCGGCCCACCCTGGCTGGACAGAACACCGACGCGGGGGCGCGGGGCTGGCCGGGTTGCGTTCGCGCCTGGAGGCGTTGGGCGGTTCGCTTCAGGTGACTCAAGACGAGGAGGTCTTCGAGGTATGTCTGACCCTGCCCCTCCCCACCCGGGCGTGACGCCGCTGCGGGTCCTGATCGTGGATGACCAGCCCCTCGTGCGGCAGGGTCTGGCCTCGCTGCTCGACCTGGAAGACGACGTTCAGGTGCTGGCCCAGGCCGAGAACGGACGACAGGCTCTGCACCTCGCGGACGAACTGCGTCCCGACGTGGTGCTGATGGACGTGCGGATGCCGGTGATGGACGGCATTCAGGCGACGGCAGAGTTCCGCCGGAGGAATGGTCCCCCGGTGGTGCTGCTGACCACCTTCGAGGAGGTGGAGGACATGACGGGCGGCCTGAATGCCGGGGCGGCGGGCTACCTGTTCAAGAGTGCGGAGATCGACGAGATTCTGGAGGCGCTGTGGCGCGTCCACCGGGGCGAGAAGGTCATCCATCCCCGCGTCGCGCAGGCACTCGCGCAGCAGTTGCGGGTGCCTGCCCGCCTGGAACCCAGCGGCCTCCTGACCGAGCGCGAGGTGCAGGTGATCCGGGCACTGGCTGCCGGACAGCCCAACAAACGCATCGGGCAGCAGATGGGCATCAGCGAGGGGACCGTGAAGGTCCACGTCAGCAACATCCTGGCGAAGCTGGGCGCGGGCAACCGCACCGAGGCGGTGCGCCGGGCGATGGAGTTGGGGCTGCTGAGGGACGAGACCGGAGGCTGAACCAGCGGAAGCGCACAGCGCATCTTGGCTGCTGATGGACCGTTCGCCAGGTGAAGACCAAAGACGAACGGCGGATGATGTTGATGATGCCTCCGTCAGCGAAACTGACGGAGGGCCACAAAATGGGGCGGGCACACCTGAGACGCATTCTGACCCGCAGGTCAGCGTGTCCCAGTTGAACAGTCCTTCAGAGGGGACAGCTCACGGGCATGATGAACACGAACAAAAACGGCTCTGGATTTCAGGAGGTTCAAATGGGACAGCGCGCCGCCATCTACTGCCGGGTCTCGACAGGTGATCAATCCTGTGACCGCCAGGAACGGGACCTGCGGGCGTTCGCCGAGCGCGGCGGGTACGAGGTCATGGGCGTGTTCAAGGAGACGGCTTCCGGGAGCAAGGACCTGCGGGCTCAGCGGGGCAAGGTGGTCGCGCTGGCGCGTGACCGTCACATCCAGGTGGTGCTCGTCACGGAACTCACCCGCTGGGGACGCTCGACGACCGACCTGCTGCACAGCCTGCGCGAACTGGAAGCGTGCGGCGTCTCGGTCATCGCACAGACGGGATTGCAGTTTGATCTGACTTCGCCGCAGGGCAAGCTGTTCGCGTCACTGATGGCGGCGCTGGCAGAGTTCGAGCGGGACCTGCTGCGGGAACGGGTGAAATCGGGGATCGCGGCGGCGCGGGAGCGCGGCGTGCAATTCGGTCGTCAGCCGGGACAACGGGTCAAAGCCGAACGGTACACCGCGCGAGTGCTGTGGCTGCGCGCTGAGGGGCGGTCGTATCGGGAGATTGCCCGCGAGCTGCGTCTGAGCAAGAACACCGTCATGGACATTGTGAAACGCGCTGCCCCAGCGGCGACCGGGGAGGACGAGGCGGCTTAGCGTACTAAAGTTGCTGGATCTTGTAGTCACCCCTACGGGGGTTGCATCCAAAGCTGCTACTGCGATTAATGCAATCACATCTGGCGTTTTGGGTGGTGCTATCGCAAGTGGAACTTCTCGCCCCTAAAGTAAGTTTCAAGCTTTAAGAATAGTCCAGGCACATACTGTCATCACCAATATTAATAGTATATAGCCTGGACTATCGGGTAGAAAAAATATGACTAAAGGTTATAATCTTAGAGAGTATCTGAAAACTAGCATTATATTCTCGGCCATATTATCAGTTTTTCTAAGCATTAACAGTTTACGAGAACTGAGGCTAGCTCCTTTTATCGCTACTTTTTTTGCATGTTTTGTATTTCATTTCTATATACGTAGTATAGCAATGAGATCTGCTCTTTATACTAAGAAAAGTAAAGCTGATCTAGCTGTCTTACTTCTACCAGTATTAATCTGGATAACTGTGTATTTTCCTATAGCAGTAATACTTATATATCCTAAGAATAATATTGTTACCACTTTGATTTTTATGTTTTCTACTTTTGCTATTATGATTGCGATTACTATATTTGATGCTATCAAAAGCGGCGGCGAAGCTACGAAAGACGTAATTGAATCTTTAAAGCGTGTTATCAGGCTCTAATACAGAATATAAGTGTACCTCAACTGACATCTTGCAGTTTAAGTCTGGAGGGCAGGAAGTGCGTGCTGGAAGGCATCAAGAGCGTCGAGTTCCAGTTGGAGCGCCTGACGACGCACTTCAGGGACAAACGAGAACCGTACGGTTCTCGCCAGATCGCCCCAGTCCGGCCACGATCCCGGCCCGCTCACGGGCACGTCGAGGTTCTGAAGATGACAGAGCAGAAAAGCCATGCCTGACAAGCACCACCAGCGGAGCACACCTTGTTTGCTGTGTTGCGCGAAACGTTCGAGCCCAAAACGCCCTTTGACCGTTTTGAAAAAGGCCTCGATCCTCCAGCGACGCTTTCCCAACCGTGCCAGGTACTTACCGCCCAGGTCGAGGTTCGACATCACGAAGCGTTGCTCTGGCTCCTTGTTCCGGTACAGCCACACCCAGGAGACGCACATCGTGTGGTCAAGCCCAAGGGGCTTGACCCGGCTGCCCCGCACCATCAAATCACGCATCTGGCGGCCATCTTCCAGCTTGCGAGTGCAACGCACGCCTACCACGATGTCTAGTCCCCGGCCCAGCACGCCGTGGATGAACTCGGCACTCTCGAATCCACCATCCGCGTGTAGACGGGGACGCCGTGTTCCAGCGAGCAGGACAGCAGGAACGGTGCGGAGCAGCTTCAAGGCGAGCTGCGCGGGGGAAGGGGTTCCCTTCCCCCGCCACACCTGGAAGGCCCACGGGAGACGCAACGCTCCACAGCACAGGTACAGCACCACCAGGTGAACGCCATGGACGCCGTGGTAGGTGTGGACCCAATCGGCAAGTTCGCTGAACTTGCCCGTCTTTTCCAGGCTGGTGAGGTCCACCAGCAGTTCCAGTCGGGGGCGCTGAGAAGGCTGTTGTGCCCACATGTCCTGCAACGCCTGAAGGGCGTGCTGACGCATCACCCGGCAAAGCTGCCGGGTGTTCCAGGCCGCATGGTTGAAGAAGCGACTAATGGACGAGGGTGATTTGACCGTTGCCCGTTCCGGCAGAGGTCTGCCGGAACCATCCAGCAGCAGGTCGAGGAAGACCTCGAACGATTCGCGGTGCTGCTTGCGAGAGAAGCAGGGCAGGATGTCAAAATAGAGTCGTCTGGAACGCTGTCCTTTTGGGTTCACACCCCACTATGGGGCCAAAAGTGCGTTCCAGACGTCCTTTTTAAAAACTGCAAGATATCAGTCAGGGCAGAGCTTCTGGGTGACCCCGATGGGGCCAAGTTTCAGGGTGCCGCCCATCTGAAGGGTGTTGCCAAAGAGGCCGGAGGTGCTGAAGACATTGCACCCGGCAGACCCGGACACCTGCGTGCCCTCGGCGGTGGACATGCTAGAGGCTGGCGGACAGGCCATCCAAAATTGCGTGAGGGAATCTGCTGAGTCCAGAATGCGGTATGACGCGCCGAGCCTACCCCAGCGATGTCGATGACGAGACGTATCATTTCCTGCTGCCGTATCTGGCCCTGAGTCCAGAACACGCCCCACAGCGGAAGTATCCGCTCCGAGACGTGTTGAATGCCTTGTTGTGGATGAGCCGC